>JBDHZJ010000437.1:0-2517 GCA_039811825.1 Propionicimonas sp. | reverse complement strand
CCTGCAGGTCGCGCAGCTCGCCGACCTGGTCGGCGACCGGGTACGCCGGGTCGATCCGGTGCAGCTGGTAGAGCGGGATGCAGTCCAGCCGCAGGTTGCGCAGGCTGAGCTCGCACTGCTGGCGCAGGTACGCCGGGTTGCCGAGCTCGGTCCAACGGCCCGGTCCCTGCCGGGTGAACCCGGCCTTCGTGGCGATGACCAGGCCCTCGGGGTAGGGGTGCAGCGCCGTGGCGATCAGCTGCTCCGCGACCACCGGGCCGTAGGAGTCGGCGGTGTCGAGGAAGTCGACGCCGAGCTCGACCGCGCGGCGCAGCACGCGCACCGCCTCGTCCGGGTCGGCCGGGTCGCCCCACACGCCTTGGCCGGTGAGGCGCATCGTGCCGAAGCCCAGGCGGGTCACCGGCAGGTCGCCGCCGATCGCGAAGGTGCCGGAGCCGCTGGCGGTGGTCGCGCTGGATGTGGGAGCCGTGGGGTCGCTCATCCCGCCAATCTGCCACCCGATGCGGTCGGGCCCGTCGCCGGGGCGTGCTCGTCCCCGCCGTGGGCTTGGCGGCCATCACGCGGTTGGCGGCCGGGCGGGTTGGCGGGGGTGCAGGGCCGCGCGAGGCGTTCAGGCAGCCCCAATCTGGGCCGGTCCGGCGTGTGCTCGCACTGGGAGCGGCCCCGAGCCACGACGATGGAGCGGCTATGACCCTCCTCGAGCGCGCCCGCACCGCCGCCCTGCCGATCTCGCCGCGCGGCAAGCAGCGCAAGCGCAAGCGGGCGGTAGATCCGGGGCCGGGCTCGGCCTGGCAGGGCGCGGGCACCGCAGTCGCGAGCGTGGTCACCTCGCTGGCCCTCGTCTGTCTGCCGGTGGTCGTGGGCTGGGCGGCCACGGAGGAGGCCGGCGGCTGGACCGACGCGGTGGGGGTCGGGCTGCACGCCTGGCTGCTCGGGCACTTCGTCGACCTGGAGGTCCACGGCCAGCCGCTGTCGCTCACGCCGCTACTGCTGGCCGCCGTGCCGTTCCTCACCGCCACCGCCGGCGCACGACGGGTCGTGGGCACCTCCTGGGCACCCGCGCTCGGCTTCGTCATCGCGTACGCCCTGTCGCTGTTCGTGCTGGGCAGCCTCACCTGGACCGGTCTGGCCGGCGCGGAGATGCACGGCACGGTCATCGCCGCGGTCCTCTTCCCCGCCGCCGCCTACGCCCTGGCCTGCGTCCGCACGGGCGTGACGCCGTGGCGTCGCGCGGACCACGGTGGCCTCGGCACCCACGCCCGGGGCGACCGGAACCGGTCGGAAGCGCCGGCCGGTGGCCCGTTCTCCCGGTCCCGCAACACGGTCCGGGTCACGCTCATGCGGTCGGCGGGTCCGGCCGCGCTCGGCGTCGGGTTCCTGATGACCTCTGGGACGCTCGTGGTGCTGGCCGGTGTCGGCGCGGCACTGGGCCGGGTGGGCGAGGTGTACACCGAGCTCGGCACCGGGCTGGTCGGAGCCGTCCTGCTCAGCGGAGCCCAGCTCGCGGCGCTGCCGAACTTCGCCGTCTGGGCGGTGTCCTTCCTGGCCGGGCCGGGCATCTCGCTCGGCCGCGACACCATGCTCGACCATGCGTCGGCCGAGGCCACCGTCTTGCCGATGGTGCCGGTGTTCGCCGCGGTGCCCGAGCCGGGGCCGCTGCCGTCGTGGCTCTGGCTCGGCTCCCTCGTCCCCGTGCTCGTCGGCGCCGTGGTCGGCTGGCGCGCCACCCGCACCCTGCCCCGGCTGTCCGCCATCGGGCTCAAGCTGCGGACGGCGCTCGTCGCCGCCCTGCTCTGCGCCGCAGCGATGGGCGTGCTGGCGGTCCTGGCGAACGGCGGCCTCGGAGCATCCATGCTGCAGGACATCGGCGCGCCGATGCCGTCGTTCGCGCTGGTGCTGGCGGTGCAGCTCGCGCTCGGCGCGGTGCCCGGCGCGTTCGTCACGCACTGGCTCGGCCGCCGGCGGCGCTAGCGCGGCTGCAGCAGGTCTCCGAGGAACGCGCCGGTGCCTCGCGACAGCTCGGCGCGGCACTGCGACCTGGCCGCGCCGGTGTTGGCGCCGTCCATGCAGTCCTGGAAGTCCTTGGCCACGGGGTAGAACGTGAACGGCAGCAGCACCGCCACCACGAGGATCCCCGAGATGAGGATGCCGGCGCCGGTCCAGACCACCAGCCGCCGCGGCGCATTGTCCCGGTGGTACGCCCGGATCGCCCGCACGGACTCGACGATCGCCAGGGTGAGCGGCACCAGCGCCACCAGCGTCCACGGCAGCCGCAGGTAGGTCGCGCCCAGCCCGAGCAGGGTGAAGAGCACGGCGTACCGCGAGTGCCGGATGCCCGCCGGCATCGTGGGCCGCTCCACCGCCACGCCCCGGACTCCGATCTCTTCGCTGCCCGTGCCCGACGCCGGACCCGGCTCGGCTATGGTCTCCCATCGTGACCAGCGGAGCGGACACCGGCTCCCCGGGGGCAGTGGTCGTGCTGGTCTCCGGCGCCGGGACGAACCTCCAGGCGCTGCT
>JBDHZJ010000436.1:0-2532 GCA_039811825.1 Propionicimonas sp. | reverse complement strand
CACCGACATCGCGAACATCCTGGTCCAGGCCGACGTGATCAAGACCACCAAGGCGTTCACCCGGGAGGCCGCGGCCAACCCCGACTCGGCGAAGATCGCCTACGGCAAGTACAACCTGAAGACCCAGCTGCCGGCGAAGGTCGCGCTCGCGATGCTGCTGGACAGCAAGAACATGGTGCACAACCGGATGACCCTGCGGGACGGCCAGCGCCTCAGCCAGGCGGTCACGGCGATGTCGAAGGCCACCGGGGTGCCGACGAAGGACTTCGACAAGGCGCTGAAGGACTGGAAGAAGCTCGGCCTGCCGGTCTGGGCCAGGAACGGCGCCGAGGGCTTCATCTTCCCCGACACCTACGAGATCCCGGACAAGCCGACCGCGACGTCGGTGCTGAAGCTCACCACGGACCAGTTCAACACCGTGGCGAACGACCTGGGCATCCAGGACGGGGCCACCGCCCTCGACATGACGCCGTACGAGGTGCTGACCATGGCCAGCATCATCGAGAAGGAGGCCGGCGCCAACGACGAGGACCGCGCCAAGATCGCCCGGGTGTTCTACAACCGGCTCGATCCGAAGCTGTGGCCGACCGGGAAACTGGAGTCGGACGCGACCGTCGCCTACGCGAACAACATCACCGGCCGGGTCTACACCACCGACGCCGAACGGGCGAAGAAGTCGGCGTGGAACACCTACTACGTGAAGGGCCTGCCGAAGGGCCCGATCACCTCGCCCTCGCGCAAGTCCCTCGACGCCGCGATTCACCCGGCCGACGGCGACTGGCTGTACTTCACCGTGGTGAACCTGGACACCGGGGAGACCCTGTTCGCCAACACGCTCACCGAGCAGCAGGCCAACTCCGACAAGCTGCAGGCCTGGTGCATGGAGTCGCAGGCCAACCGCGACAAGTGCAACGGCAAGTAGGCGCCGGATGCTGCGCTACCTGACCGCCGGGGAGTCCCACGGCCGCGCCCTCGTCGCGACGATCGAGGGCATCCCCGCCCACGTCCGGCTGACGTCGGGCGATGTCGCCGACGCCCTCGCGCGGCGCCGCCTCGGCACCGGCCGCGGAGCCCGGATGAAGTTCGAGGCCGACGAGGTGTCGCTGCTGGCTGGCGTCCGGCACGGGGAGACGCTCGGTTCGCCGATCGCGATCATGGTCGGCAACACCGAGTGGCCCAAGTGGGAACAGGTGATGGCGGCCGACCCGGTGCCCGCCGAGGAGCTCGACGTGCTGGCGCGCAACGCCGCCCTGACCCGGCCCCGGCCGGGGCACGCCGACCTGGCCGGCATGCAGAAGTACGACTGGGACGAGGCCCGGCCGATCCTGGAACGCGCCTCCGCCCGCGAGACCGCGGCCCGGGTGGCGCTCGGCCGGGTGGCGACCAACTTCCTGGAGCAGGCGTTCGGCATCCGGGTGCTCAGCCACGTGGTGCGGATCGGGGCCGCCGAGTCGACCTCGTCCGTGCTGCCGGGTGCCGACGACCTGGCCGCGATCGACGCGCACCCCGTCCGCTGCTTCGACGCGGACGCCGGGGAGGCGATGCTCGCCGAGATCGCCGCGGCGAAGGCCGACGGCGACACCCTCGGCGGCGTCGTCGAAGTGCTCGCGTACGGGCTGCCGCCGGGCCTCGGCTCGCACAGCCAGGGCGACCGGCGCCTGGACGCGCGGCTGGCCGGCGCCCTGATGGGGATCCAGGCGATCAAGGGCGTCGAGGTCGGCGACGGGTTCGCGCTCGCCGCGACCCGCGGCAGCCTGGCCCACGACGAGATGCTGCCGGCCGACGGCGGCGTGCACCGGCTCTCCAACCGCTCCGGCGGCACCGAGGGCGGGATGAGCAACGGCGAGCTGCTGCGGGTGCGGGCAGCGATGAAGCCGATCGCGACGGTGCCCCGTGCGCTGCGCACCGTCGACGTCGCCACCGGGGAGGCCGCGCAGGCCCACCACCAGCGCTCGGACGTGTGCGCCGTGCCGGCCGCCGGCGTGGTCGCCGAGGCGATGGTCGCGCTCGTGCTGGCCGAGCTGGCGCTGGAGAAGTTCGGCGGCGACTCGGTGGCCGAGACCCGGCGCAACCACGCCGCGTACCTCGCCCGGCTGGCCGAGAGGCGTCTGGGTTGAGCCGTCCCGACCTCGTCCTGGTCGGCATCCCCGGCTCGGGGAAGTCCACGGTGGCCGCGTTCGTGGCGCAGTCGCTGGGCCTGCCCCTCGTGGAGGTGGACGACCTGGTCGAGGAACGGCTCGGCGCCCCCGCCGGTGAGGTGTTCGCCGGGGGAGAGGCCGCCTACCGCGAGGCCGAGCAGGAGGTCTCGCTGGCGGCGCTGCAGCGTCGGGGAGTGGTCGCGCTGGGCAGCGGCGCCGTCGACTCGGCCGCGGTGCGGGAGGCCCTCGACGGCCTGAGGGTGGTGTGGTTGCGGGCGTCCGTGGCGACAGCGACGCGCCGGCTAGGCATGAACAGCTTCGGCATGGACGCACTGGTCGCCATCCGGAACCGCATGGACGCGCTGCTCGCCGAACGGGCACCCTGTTACGCAGC
>JBDHZJ010000435.1:0-2539 GCA_039811825.1 Propionicimonas sp. | reverse complement strand
CACCGCCGGGTTGGTGGCGGCGATCATCGGGCTGTGCCCGTCCATGTGCTGGGTGCCCTCGCCGGTCAGCGTGGTGCGTCCGGCGGTGGCACCGATCAGGAAGCCCCGGGCCAACTGGTCGGCCGCGGCCCAGAACGCGTCCGCGGTGCGCTGGAAGCCGAACATCGAGTAGAAGACGTAGATCGGCACCATCGGCAGGCCGTGGGTGGCGTAGGCCGAGCCGACCGCCTGGAACGCCGCCGCCGACCCGGCCTCGTTGATGCCGGTGTGCAGGATCTGGCCCATCGGGGACTCCCGGTAGG
Source organism: Propionicimonas sp. (assembly GCA_039811825.1). Taxonomy (GTDB): domain Bacteria; phylum Actinomycetota; class Actinomycetes; order Propionibacteriales; family Propionibacteriaceae; genus Propionicimonas. The sequence goes on along the minus strand of JBDHZJ010000435.1, from coordinate 2,237 downwards.
CCAGCATCAGCTCATGGTCCACGGGCGTGTAGTTCTGGCCGTGCGGGGAGTAGATCTTGATCGTCGGGAAGAACGAGTCCATGCCGAAGGTGCGGGCCTCGTCGGGGATGATCGGCACCACGTGCGGCGCGAACTCCTTGTCCCGCATCAGGTCCTTGAGCAGCCGGACGAACGCCATGGTGGTGGCCACGGGCTGGTTGCCGGAGCCCTTCTTCACGCCGTCGTAGGCCTTGGCGTCGGGCAGCTTGAGCTGCTTCGGCTGGTTGCGCCGCTCCGGCACCGAACCGCCGAGGGTGCGGCGGCGCTCCAACACGTACTTGATCCGCTCGTCGTCGGGGCCCGGGTTCACGTACGGCGGCTGGTACGGGTTCTCCTCCAGCACGGCGTCGGTGATCGGCATGTCGAGGCGGTCACGGAACTGCTTGAGGTCGTCCAGCGCCAGCTTCTTCATCTGGTGGGTGGCGTTGCGGCCGGCGAAGTGGCTGCCGAGGAAGTAGCCCTTGATGGTGTGCGCGAGGATGACCGTCGGGGCGCCCTGGAACTCGCTGGCCGCCTTGTAGGCCGCGTAGACCTTGTGGTAGTCGTGCCCGCCGCGGGTGAGCTTCCAGATCCGGTCGTCCGACCAGTCCTCGACCATCTTCGCCGTCCGCGGGTCGCGACCGAAGAAGTTCTTGCGCACGTAGGCGCCGTCGTTGGCCTTGAACGTCTGGTAGTCGCCGTCCGGGGTGGAGTTCATCACGTTCAGCAGGGCGCCGTCGCGGTCGGCGGCGAGCAGCGGATCCCAGCCGCGTCCCCAGACGACCTTGATCACGTTCCAGCCGGCGCCACGGAAGAAGCTCTCCAGCTCCTGCATGATCTTGCCGTTGCCGCGCACCGGCCCGTCCAGCCGCTGCAGGTTGCAGTTCACGACGAAGGTGAGGTTGTCCAGGCCGTCGTAGGACGCCAGCTGGAGCGCGCCGCGGCTCTCCACCTCGTCCATCTCGCCGTCGCCGAGGAACGCCCACACCCGCTGCTGCGAGGTGTCCTTGAGGCCGCGGTTGTGCAGGTACTTGTTGAACTGCGCCTGGTAGATGGCCGCGATCGGGCCGAGGCCCATCGAGACGGTCGGGAACTCCCAGAAGTCCGGCATCTGCCGCGGGTGCGGGTAGGACGGCAGCGCCCGGATGCGTCCGTCGACGATGTGGCTCTTCTCCTGCCGGAAGCCGTTCAGGTCGTGCTCGTCGAGCCGACCCTCGAGGAACGCGCGCGCGTACATGCCGGGGCTGGCGTGGCCCTGGAAGAACACCTGGTCGCCGCCGCCGGGATGGTCCTTGCCGCGGAAGAAGTGGTTGAAGCCCACCTCGTACAGGGTCGCCGAGGACGCGTAGGACGAGATGTGGCCGCCGACGCCGACGCCGGGACGCTGGGCGCGGTGCACCATGATGGCGGCGTTCCAGCGGGCCAGCCGGCGGAACTTGCGCTCAAGGTCGACATCGCCGGGGTACCACGGCTCCTGCTCGGCAGGGATCGTGTTGACGTAGTCGGTGGCGGTCAGCGACGGCAGGCCCAGGTGCTGGTCTCGGGCGCGTTCCAGCAGGCGCAGCATGATGTAGCGGGCCCGGTTGCGACCGTCGCCGTCGATCATCATGTCCAGTGACTCGAGCCATTCCGCGGTCTCTTCGGAGTCGATGTCGGGAAGGTTGGTCGGGAGGCCGTTGAGGATCGGGCCGACGGAGTCGCGAGCTGCCACTGTTGGTGCCTTTCGGACGGAAAAACCGCACAAGATCGTTGTGCAACGCTGACCTTACCCGGCGTCCGTGACGGCGGCGCTAGCCGGTGCCCACCATTCAGCGACGGGCGTGGGTCCAGGCCAGCAGTTCTGCGGTGGGCCAGGTGTTCACGATCCGCTCCGGTGGGACGCCGGCTGAGCTGGCGCGGGCGGCGCCGTGGGCGGGGAACTCGAGCTGGCCGGGCGCGTGCGCGTCGGAGTCGATCGCGAACACGCACCCGGTCTCCAGCGCCAGGGCGAGCAGGTCGTCGGGCGGATCGGCCCGCTCGGGGCGGGAGTTGATCTCGACCGCCACGTCGAACTGGCGGCAGGCCTCGAACACCACCTCGGCGTCGAAGCTGCTCTGCGGCCGCGTGCCCCGGCCGCCGGTGATCAGGCGTCCCGTGCAGTGGCCGAGCACGTTGGTGTACGGGTTGGCGATCGCCGCCACCATGCGGTGGGTCATCTGCTCGGACTCCATCCGCAACTC
>JBDHZJ010000434.1:0-2540 GCA_039811825.1 Propionicimonas sp. | reverse complement strand
CTTTGCCGAGGTTCTTGATGTGGTGATCGAGCGCCCGGAACTCGAACTGCTCTCGCTCTGTGGCGCCCATCGTTTTCTGGAAGCGCTCGAATCCCAGGAAGTCCTTCCTCCAAAGCTGCTGCGTGCGCTTCTGAACCGGAACTTGGGAGGACGCCTGCTTGAAGTATTTTGCGGTTTCTTCGTCGCGGGTTTGCAGCAACATGGTCGTACCCGGCGCGGAGGAAACGTCCTGCAGGAACCCCTTGCCCACCTGAAGGAGTTGCGGCAACGACTGCATGGAAAACAGGAACGCCGTGTTGGTGCCGCGCGCCGTGTTCAGGATCTGGGCGAAGTTGCGATAGCCGAAGGGAGCGAATTCATCCATGACGACGGAGAACAGCGGTTTGTCGCGGCGTCTCCGTTCCAATTCGGACTCGTAACGCTTCCCCACGACGAGTTGCAGATTCTGAAGCAGCATCTTCCCCAAAGCCCGGACAGGCGCCGTGTTCTTGTTGATGTTCAGGCTGACGAACAGGATGAGTTGCTGATCGATCACCTCATTGATTGATAGGAGGTTGTCGTAAGGACCCGTAATGACACTGAGCTCGTCGTCGAGGAATGTCATGCACTCGTTGAGCAAGCCCTGGATCTTGGGAACACGGTCGCGGTCCGCGAACGACTGGAAGAGGTTCTTGGCGGACATCTCGAAGTTGAGACGGCGCTGCGTCGTGACGGCAGGGTCGCGTCCCATGCGCAACCTCGCCTCCGCTACCTGTTGCTCGATCACGGCCTGATCGAGGGCCATCACCATTACGTCGTAGAAGTTGAATCGCTTGCCGGTGTAGTGAAGAATCCGAACAATATCGGCGAGGTAGTTCAATTGGTGCTTGGCGAAGAACTCGTCGTGCAGGTCGAACGATCCGAAGACCATCGATACCTGCGCCATATAGTTGTCGTCTTCGGACGCGAACGGGTTGTACTGCACCGACAACTCCGGTCGCGACGGATTCATCAGCCGCAGATCGCCCATCCGTCCGGCACGATGGATATACGGCAAGAGGGACTCAAAGAACTCCAGATCGCCTTTGCCGTCAAAGATGACCATGGGAATGCGGTGCTCTCTGCCGGGGGCTCCACTGCGCCGCATCAGGTCCTGCGTGATGATGTTCCGCAGCAATGTGGTCTTGCCGGTGCCTGTCTGTCCGAGCACAAGCGCCTGCATGACGCGAGTGGAGTCCGACCACTTCCAAGGCTCACCGTGAACGTCATACCCCAGAATCACGGCATTCTCCCGCCATGCCCGCTCGACGATCGCCCGCTCCCCACGCGTCGGAATGGGTGGCGGCTGCGCCGGCCACGAGTCCTCGCGGTACTTTCTTGCCCGCGTGAGTTGGAAGAACGCAAAGAATGCGGCGACGCAGATCCACAGCAGCCAGAGCGTAAGTTCAAGGATCTGTCTGTTGGTGATATGCCATGCGTACTTCGCGATGAGTGCGAGAACCGCGTAAGCGCCGAACAATAGAATCCAGACGAGCAACACCGGATTCTCTTCGATCAATGAGGGACGATACTGCGGATTGGGGTTGTCGTACATTGCGTTGTCGGCAATGCGCGACCGGCATGAGCTGTCCAGGTGGTTACCGGACGTGGAACGAGTACACCATGAGGAGCGCGAGCGACAGAAGCACACCAAGGACCACGACCCACCTCTTCGGCATTCGCCGTTCGCGCTCAAACGGATTCCGCGGCTCCAGGAATACATCTCCCAGGAAGTTACGGACACCCATGTGAGTGCGGCCTTTCAGCAGCTTCTCGAAATCCCCGCGTACCTGTTGCACGTTCACGGGACCCGGAGCAATCTCATTGGCCGGTTCGGGCATTCGCCACCTCCTGCTTGTCTGTCCGGGCTGGGAGCACGAGCACGGCTTCCACCGTCCCTTTGACGTCGGCGGCGAACTCGATCCGAAGTAGAGAGACATCGGTCGTCGCCGGCATGTCCGTCCCATCAACGACCAACCATCCGGAGCTGTGGCTTCCGGTCCCGACCATACGGGAATTGCTGGCGTCGACCACGTCCATGGGTGTTGAACTTCGAGCCTTGAGCGAACGGACGATCCGCTCGCCAATCTGCCGTTCGCGAAATGGAATGAGCGATTGAGGCGATCGAACTCCAGTGAGGCGCCACACAGCCGGACGGTTGGGCAGGTAGTCGTGGGGAGAATGATTGACGATGGTGTAACGCAGGTAGATGCGATTCCGCTCCCGGTAGAGGTCACGCAATGCGATCTCAACGCGACCCCGCGTATCGCGCTCACCGGCGAGCAGGATCGGGTCCGCTTTCGTAAGCATCTCCGCCGGCAACCCGGACCTCTCAGCAGGGGCGGGGTTGGTCTGCTCGGCCGGAAGTTTCACTGCAACGGCAGCAGGTTGTTGGTCGATGACGAAGTGCATCTGTTCGACGCTGGATGCGGGGACCAGTTCATACGCGAACCGGCCGGAAGTGTTCACCGGCCGGTTCGCCATTTAAAGGAATGATTTGCATTCTCTCGTGCAGAAGTTAC
>JBDHZJ010000433.1:0-2541 GCA_039811825.1 Propionicimonas sp. | reverse complement strand
GCCGCGCCGGCCAGCACGATGCCCAGGTTCTTCAGGAGCAGCCGCCGGTCCGCCAGCACCACGGACAGTGCCGTGCCCAGGATCGGCGTCATCAGCGGCGCGACGATCATGGCGCCGATCACGGTCGCGGTGGAGTCGGCCATCACGCCTGCGGTCGCGATCACCGAGGCCAGCAGGATCAGCACCCAGAACGACGACAGCTTCTGGCTGGCGGTCGACCCTTCGGTCAGCAGCAGCTTGGACATCATGCGGTCCACATCAGCGGTGGAGGCCCGGACCCGTCCGGTCGCCGCTGGCACGTCAGTGCTCACGCGGTAATCATGCCGCCGGGGAGGCTCCGGCGGGAGATGGCGCTCGGCTGTCGATCGCGAGTCGGGTGAGCAGGCCTACCACCGCACCGAGGATCGCCGGCACGGTGACGGCCGGACCGGCGGCGAGGGTGAGCATTGTGGCGAGCAGGACGGCCGTGAACGGCAGCTTCATCGCACCCGCGGTCGCGGCCGCGATGGCGGTTGCGGCCATGGCGGGGACCGCGTCCACCCCGAGCGCCATGGAGGCCATCGCCGCCACCACCGCGCCGAGGGCTAGCGCCGGGAACATCGGCCCGCCCTTGAAGCCGCCGCCGAGGCAGGCCACGTAGCCGACGAACTTACCGAGCAGGACCGCCGCGGCCACCCCGAACGACGAGAGCGTCACGTAGGCGCTCATCGAGGTCTGGCCGGCGAACAGCACCAGCTCGGGCGACTCCCCGGTGGCCAGCATCACCACGGTGGCGGCGCCGCCGGTGACGGCCGCCGCGACCAGCAGGGTGGGCAGTTGCGCCCTGCGTCCGAACCCGGCCACCCGGCCGGCCAGGCGCTGGGCGAGCACGGCGATGCCGGCGACGACGACGGCGAGGACGACGCCGGCCAGCAGGTCGACGATCCGCACGCTCGGGTACGCCGGCAGCACCCTGAGCTGGAGCTGCACGTCACCCAGACCCGTCCACGGTCCCAGCCCCACCTGGAGCAGGTAGCCACTGCCCAGGCCGGCCAGCGCGGGCACGAGGACCGCCGGCCGGGCGAGCTGGGTGCCGGCCGCGAGGGCCAGTTCGAGCATCAGCACGGCGGTGACCAGCGGGTTGCCCAGCACCGCGCCGGCGGCCGCCATCGCCCCGACCAGCGCGAGCACCGCCCGGGCCGGATGGCTCGTGCCCCGCACCAGCGCCATGCCCGAGGCGGTACCGATCGCCAGCAGTGGGGCCTCGGGTCCCAGCACCGCGCCGAAGCACAGGCTGGCCAGGGCGGCCAGCATGACCGAGACCACCTCGCGCGGCCCGATGTCCAGCCCGAGCCCGTCCAGTGGTCCGTGGCCGCCGTGGCCGGGCAGATGGATCGCCGCCCAGGTGAGCAGCGCGCCGACGACCGGCAGCCCGAGGGCCATCCACCAGGTGATCCCGGGCAGGCCCAGGGCTTCGGGAAGGGTGTGCCAGATCAGGTGGGTGAGGTGGTGCTGCACCGCCACGAACGCGGACGCACCCGCGCCGGCGAGCAGGCCCGCGGCCACTCCCCACAGGGTGAGCCGGCCGATGTCGCCGGCACGGGCCGGCGCGGTGTCCGCTGTGGTCATGGCTCCCCTTCGGCGATTGGGCAGCAAGCTACCGCACGACGGTCGTGAGCGGTGGGTTAGGGTGAGCCGCAGGCGATGGATCCCGCCCGGGCTCGTCCCGAACCGCCGGCCGGCTGATGGTTCCTGTGGTCGCCGTGGGCGCCCCCGCACGCGCCCGCCGGAGGAGGTCGACATGGCGTTCGGTCGAGTGCCGCAGCCGAGCCCGCAGCGCATGGTGCCCATCCCGGGGCACCCGATCGTGGTGGGTGTGATCCCGGGCCAGCCCGAACTCGTCGCGCTCACCGCGGCCGCGTGGTCGGAAGCGCTCGGCGGGGTGCCGATCTATTTCGGCTACTCCGACCCGGAACGGATCGTGGACGCCGAGTACACCGACGGCACCGTGCGGCACTCCGACATCGATCCCGACCAGGCCGACGACGGCTGGGAGGAGCGGGAGCGTGAGATCCGCGCCTTCCTCGCCGAAGTGCTCGCCGGCCACCAGGGGCCGTGGGAGTTCCGCTACCTCGCCGGACGGGCCGACCGGGCGCTCACCCACCTGGCCCGCGCCGTGGACGCCTCGGTGATCATGGTCGGGGCGAAGCACCCCTCGTCCACCGAGCGGTTGCGCGAGTTCCTGGCCGGCTCGGTCGCCGTCCGGCTCACCCGGCACCAGCACCGGCCGGTCCTGATCGTGCCGCTCGAGGTGATCGACTGGAAGGCACCCACCAAGTGGTAGGAGACACTCCCGGCCATACCATCCCCGGCCTGCGGATGCTCCGGATCCCGGTGCGGCCCGCATGGCTGGGGGTGATCGGCGCAGGCGGCGCGGCCGGGACGGCCACCCGGGTCTGGCTGGAGAGCGTCTTCCCCGCCGCCACGGGACAGTGGCCGTGGACGACCTTCTGGATCAACGTGAGCGGCGCGCTGCTGCTCGGCGTCCTGCTGGAGGTGCTC
>JBDHZJ010000432.1:0-2542 GCA_039811825.1 Propionicimonas sp. | reverse complement strand
CAGGCAAATGCTTCGCAAAACGGATTTCTGTCAAGCGCAGATTGGAATACATTTAATAACAAACTTTCTTCTGTTGATACAGGGAATATTTCCAATTTTTACCTGAAAGTGAGAAGCCTGCTTTCAGCCGGTACAGGCATATCTTATAATAACAGCACCGGTGTTATTTCTTCAACGATCAATACCGGGAATTTCTGGAATATATCAGGTAATTCGGGAACCAACCCGTCCGGTAATTTTATTGGCACTACTGATAACCAGGATTTGGTTTTTAAAGCTAATAATACAGAAAGAGCGAGGATCGTTGCCGGTACGGGAGATATTAAAATTGGTGATGCCACTTCCGGAACATTGCGGGCTACACAGGAATTGGTATTAAGGCAGGATGGTGATACCTATGGATCATCCATTTTGAGATTAAGAAACAGAACAGCAGAGAACGGCGCTATTTTTGAAACCACAGATCCTTCTATTACATTAGTTGATTTTATTTTTAAAACGGCAGCCAGTCAAAGAAATATCAGGTATGAAGCAAGATCAGGTTATGCCAAAGCAGGAACACCTTCATTTCATATCGGAGGCGCCAGTCCTGATAATCCTACTTTAGCAGTGGGGGATAGTTATGCCGCATTCAATACCAATCTTAAGATTGGGAATTATAATACTCCTACAGAAGCATTGGACGTAACCGGGAATGTCCGTTTCAGCGGAGCATTAATGCCAAACAATAATGCCGGAACTTCCGGTTATGTATTGTCATCAGGCGGAGTTGGTGTAGCGCCAACGTGGAGAAATTTTACCCTGGCAAACCTGAATGATGTAACGATAACATCGCCATCGAATGGGCAACTGCAGTATAACGGAACCAATTGGGTAAACTCGACAGCATCTTATCTGTCGTCTGTTGACACATCAAACATTTCTAATTTTTATTTAAAGGTCCGGTCATTGCATACCGTATCATCGCCGCTTACATATAATTCTTCTACAGGCCTGATCGGCATTACACAGGCATCCACATCCACGAATGGGTACTTAAGCAGTGCGGACTGGAATACGTTTAATAATAAAAGCGCAGCGCTTACTTTTTCTACCGGGCTCACGAATTCGTCCAATACGATCACCAACAATTTAAGTACCGGTATTTCTTCATCCAATCAAAACATTTATGGAAGCACTGCCGCAAACGGAACCCTGACTTTAAACAGTACTACCAATGCTTCCAAAGGAAAAATTTTGTTTGGCAACAGCGCTTATGATGAAAGCAATAATTTTTTAACTATCGGAACTGCCACATCACAAAACCGGATCACTTTAGGCAATGGCAGCCAGGAAGCCATTTCAAGAGACATCAGAACCGGCAGTTTAGAAATAATGGGAGGAACATCTGAAGCAACCGGAGCCTATTTTCAAATAACCGGGGACCAGCATACCAGCTCTCCGTATGAAGGCAGCGCAGAATTTGTGATTAGAAATTTTGCCAATTCTCAATTTACCATGTTTAGTTATGATGGAGCCAGTAGTTGGACACAACGGCTTCAATTAAAAGGTTCTAACGGAGACACCTATTTAACGCCCAACGGTGGTAAAGTAAGTGTGGGCGGAATTATGCCAACCGCCAGTTTGCATCTACCGGCAGGAACTGCATCTGCGAATACAGCGCCATTGAAATTTACAGCCGGTACGAGTCTAACCACGCCTGAAGATGGAGCGATTGAATATAACGGGACACATTTTTATGCAACAGTAGGATCAACACGATATCAGTTAGATCAGCAATCAAATGACAAAGGAGATGACATTGTTGTTCTTAATTCAGATGTTGTTAATAATAATTCGACAGCCAATACAATTGCTGATGTGACCGGATTGTCTTTTGCAGTAACTTCCGGATCTACTTATAAATTCAGGTTTTTTATCGCTTATACCAGTGCTGCCGCTACAACAGGAAGCCGCTGGAGTATTAACGGCCCATCAACTACTTTACTTAATTATTACAGTAATTACAGCTTGACAGCAACATCTATAACAAATAATCAGGGGCTGTCATCCTATAACACACCGGCAGCCAGCAATGCTTCCAGCGCTTCTACCGTAGGTAATATTGCAATTATTGAAGGAATAATTAAGCCTTCAGCCGATGGAACAGTAATTGCAAGATTTGCCAGCGAAGTTGGTTCTAGCGCTATTACAGCAAAAGCTGGCAGCTATGTGGAATACAAGAAAATTAATTGATATTAAAAGGACGTTGAAAGAAAAGGCTTTTTAAAATTGTTCGCTCGGAGCTAAAGAATGTTAAAAACCATAAAATATTTTTTTTTAATCATAATTTGTTTTTACTGTGGTGCGGCCGTAGCACAACAAGGCTTTTTCATTCCCAAGTCCGCAAAAATTTTTTTTAACGGAGATAGTGCTACTATTTTTTCCAATGTAATTAATCATGGAAACTTAGGTGTTGGCAAAAATGCTTTTGTAAATTTTTCCGGAACAGTTTGGGAAAATGATCCCCAGTCGTTAATCACAGATGAAAGTCTTTCAGGCA
>JBDHZJ010000431.1:0-2553 GCA_039811825.1 Propionicimonas sp. | reverse complement strand
GTGTCGAGGACGGGCTGCAGGTGCGACCGGGTGATCCTCGCGTAGAAGTCGTCGGTGAACGCCTTCAGGTCGACGTTCGCCGCGTCCATGTGCGCGAACAGCTCGCGGCGCGGCTCGTCGTGCACGTAGCCGGCGGTGACCGCGACCGTCCGGACGCCGAGGTCGTGGCAGGCGTCCGCCACGTCGATCGCGAACTCGGTGAACACCACCGGGTCGTTGTAGGTGAACGCCACGCTCGCGCACCCCAGCTGCTTCGCCGCCTTCGCGATCGCCTCCGGGGACGCCTCGTCCTGCAGCCGCTCAATGTCGCGGGAGGTGCTGATGTCCCAGTTCTGGCAGAACTTGCAGGCCAGGTTGCAGCCCACCGTGCCGAACGACAGCACGCTGCTGCCCGGGTAGTAGTGGGCCAGCGGCTTCTTCTCGATCGGGTCGATGCAGAAGCCGGACGCGAGCCCGTACGTGGTCAGGACGAGTTGCCCGCCCTCCCGGCGCCGGACGAAGCACGCCCCGCGCTGGTGGTCGCGCAGCTTGCACTCCTGCGGGCACAGGTCACACTGGATCCGGCCGTCGTCGAGCCGATGCCACCAGCGGGCCGGGTGCAGGGCCGCCGTTGCGGTCATGTGTGCGCCAGCGGCAACTCGTCCGGCTCGTGCCAGGCGGTGACGCCGAAGCGGTGCGCGACCACGTCCTCGCTCCAGAACACCACGGGCAGCCCGGCCTTGTGCAGCAGGTGTTCGACGAAGTCGTGCGGGTCGGGCAGCTGCTCCCACACCTGGGGCAGGAACGTGCCGCGGTGGCCGTGCCAGGCCAGGACCAGGCCGTCAACGCCCGGCGCCAGGTTCTCCAGGAGCTCGTCCCTGGACGCGGCGGGGATCGGCTCGGGCGCCGAGAGCAGCGACACCTCGATCCGGACGGTCGGCAGCTCCTGCGCGGGCAGCGGGGGGAACCGCGGGTCGTGGAACGCGGCCGAACAGGCGTTGCGCATCACGTCCTCACCGAGCCGCCGGTGGGCCTGCACCGAGCCGATGCAGCCGCGCAGGCGGCCGTCCTGGGTCAGGGTGACGAAGGTGGCGCCGAGCGCGTGGAGCCAGCCCGGGGCGTCCGGCGGCTCGCTGACCGACCGGCGGGCGGCGATCGCGGTGCGGGCGAGGCCGAGCAGCACCGGGCCGGCCGACGGGTCGTCCTCGGGACGCACGGGTGCCGCGGCCGGTTGCTCGCGCACGGCCGCCGGGCCGGGGTGGGCCGGGGCCAGGTGGGCGTCGGTCCGCGAGTCGAGGTCAGTCATCGTGGTCACCTCCTGAGGTGGAACCCGGGTGGGTCGTGAACGACACGGTGGCGTAGCCGACCACCCGTGCCTTGTCGCCGGCGGTGTCGCCGGAGTTGCGCGCGTCGACGAGCGTCGGCGCGAGCCCGTGGTCGCGGGCGGCCAGCAGCATGCCGTTGATGCCGCGGGCGCCGCACGCGCTGCGGTCGGGGAGCGGCCAGGCGAGCGCGAGGATCCGGCCGATGGTGTCGGCATCAGTGCCGCGGGCCTGGTCGTAGGGCAGGTAGTGGGACAGGTCGGAGCTGATCAGCAGCAACGTCTCGGGGCCGCCCCAGGCCTCGTCGAGCACGGCCGCGACGGACTCGGGCTCGGCGTCCCCGACGACGAGGGGGACCAGGGAGAACTCGCCGAGCACGGTCTGCAGGAACGGCAGCTGTACCTCCAGCGAGTGCTCGGGGGCGTGGGCCGCATCCGAGTGGACCACCGGTGGCAGGGCGCCCAGCCGGTCGGCGGTCGTCCGGTCGATCGGGACCTCGCCGAGCGGGGTGGCGAACGCGTCCGCGTCGGACAGGCCCAGGCCGGTGATCCACACATGGTGGGCCGGGCCGAGCAGCACCACCCGGCGGATTGCCGCGGCGAACGGATCCAGCAGCGCGTAGCCGAGGGCTGCGGTCGGGCCGGAGTAGACGTACCCGGCGTGCGGGACGATCAGGGCCTTGGGGCACTCGTCAAGGGGCGTCGTGGCCGCACGGGCACCGGCGAGCAGTCCGTCCACGCTGTGCTGCAGGTCGTGGGCGCGCCCGGGATAGAAGCGTCCCGCGACTGCGGGTTGACGAACGGTCCGCATCGACATCGCCCCCACCACCGACGCTAGGCCGGTCGGGGGGTCGCGTCAACGGTTGCGGACGCTTCTTCCGCTCTGCGGGGAGCGGCGCGGCGAGCGGCCCGAAGGCCGGGTGGTGACGTCGGGCCGGGAGCGCCTCTCGGCGCGTGGCCGCTCGAAGCGGCGGAAGTTGGAGCCCGGGGCTACCGCGGCCCGACGTCTGCTGCAGGATAGGCCCACCCGGCCCCGGAACCAAGCCGCCGCCTCCCGGGGACGGTTCCTTTCCGGTTCGCGGGGACGGTTCCCTTCCGGTTCACGGGGACGGTTCCCTTCCGGTTCGCAAGAACCGTCCCCCTCGGTTACCGGGACGGTTCCTTTCCCGTTCGCAAGAACCGTCCCCCTCGGTTCACGGGGACGGTTCCATTCCCGTTCATCAGGCCTCGACGCGCTCGACCAACCGGAGCGA
>JBDHZJ010000430.1:0-2575 GCA_039811825.1 Propionicimonas sp. | reverse complement strand
GCGAGCTCGTCGGAGATGCCCGCCAGCCCGGCGAGGTCGGCCACCGACTTGGCCCGCATCACCTCGACCAGGCGCTCGGACTCGTCCAGCAGCCTCGGCTCTGTGGGCGTGACCTTCGGCAGCCGGGACTCGTAGTCGAGCGACTTCGCGGGAGAGAGCAGGGTCAGCACGCTGGCGAGCGTACTTCACAGCGCAGGCCGGGGGCCCGGGCGAGCCGCTCGTCCAGCGTGACCAACGGGACGCCGAGCAGCTCCGCGGCCGCGACGTACCAGGCGTCGTAGGCGGTCAGGTTCCCCCGCAGTTCCCAGATGCGCTGGGCACACGGCTCGAACCCGACCGAACGCCAGGCGAGCCGCAGCAGGTCTCGGAAGGCGAGCCCGCTCGTCACCGGGTCGATCACGGACGCCGCCTCGAGGCGCCGCAACACGTTGGTGGTTTCGACCGGCATCAACTCCGGCGCCCAGGCCGCAGCCGTGAGCAGCTGCTCCTCCGCCCACCGGCCGTCGGCACCGCTGTCGACGAGCGCGGCCACGACCACCGAGGCGTCGACGACCTGGTTCACCGCCGGTCCGCGTCCCTGGCGGCGAGGATCGCGGAGGCGTCCACCTCGACACCGGCCGCCTGCTTGCGGCCGCGGACGTCGGCGACCCAGTAGCTGATGTCGGGACGACTGGAGAGCTCGACCAGCTCGGCGAGCAGGTACTCCTGCAGCGAGCGCCCGCCGCGCGCCGCCCGGCCGGCCAGCTCGGCCACCACCTCGTCCGGGACTCCCCGGATCGTCACCGCCTTCATGCCTGCAGTTTAGCAGCAGTCACTGCAATTCAGCAGTACGACGTGCGACCGCCAGTACGGCCGCGCCGGGCAGGTGCAGCCGTCCGTCCGGCTGCAGGAACGGCCGGCTGAGCTCGTCATACGCCGCGCGAAGGGACGCCCGCCCGGCCTCGGCCTGGGCGAGCCAGACCTGCCCGATGTTCGCCACGCCGCGGGTCACGCCGCTCCACCACAGGTCCGGGTCGACCACATGGACGAACTCCTGCAGCCAGGCGCGTTCGACGACGAGCCCGGCGCCGTCCAGCAGGCCGGCGAGGCCGGCCGGTGTGCGCGGGAAGTCGAGGGTGGCCGCGAGGCGGGTCACCGTGTTCGGGACGGGGACGCCGGCGGCGGCCACGACGTCGTCCCAGAGCGTCCGGATCGGGGTCGGCGTGGTGGGCCAGATGGACGCGCCGAGCCGTCCGCCCGGTGCGAGGACGCGGTGCAGCTCGCGCGTCGCGGCGGCCGGGTCGGGCACGTGGTTCACCACGAAGTTGGCGCTGACCAGGTCGAACGCTGCGTCCGGGAAGGGCAGCCGGGGCAGGGCCGCCTGCACGAAGGTGGCGGTGGGGGCCGCCTCGACGGCGAGGGCCAGCATGTCCGGCTCGGGATCGGCCCCGGTCACCAGGCAGCCGCGCGCGAGGGCCGCGGTGGCCGCGACGCCCGTCCCGGTGCCCACGTCGAGCAGCCGGGCCCCCGCCGACGGCGCGAGCGCGTCCAGCAGCGGGGCGATGCTGTGCGCGCACTGGCCGGCGAACGTCTCCGCGTAGGCCTGCGCGCGTCCGGACCACTTCTGCGACATGGGGCGAACCTATCCAGCCGGCGGCGCGGCTGCTTACACTCCCGCAATGGCTGCGATTCACGAGCTCTCCCGCGACGACGCGCGGCGGATCGCCGTCCGGGCGCAGCTGCTGGACGCCCGGCTCCCCGACGACGCGCTCGACGTGGTGCGGCACTTGACCTTCCTGCAGTACGACGTGACGCGGGCCGTCGCGGCCAGCCACGACCTCGTGCTGTGGAGCCGGCTCAGGGCTGCCTACGAGCCCGCCGAGGTGCAGGACGCGCTGGACCAGCAGCGCCTCGTGGAGGTGCTGATGCTGCTCCGCCCGGCCGAGGATCTCGCCTTGTACCGGGCCGAGATGGCCGCCTGGCCCGGGGGGACGCGTCCCTGGCAGGACTCGATCGCCGGGTGGGTGGACGACAACAACGCCTGCCGGATGGACATCCTCGAGCGGCTGCGCGGGGACGGGCCGCTGCCCGCCCGCGACCTGCCCGACACCTGCGTGCGGCCGTGGCGCTCGACCGGGTGGACCAACGCCAGGAACGTCCTCAAGATGCTGGACTTCCTGGTCGCCAGGGGAGAGGTCGCCGTGTCCGGACGCGAGGACGGCGAGCGTACCTTCGACCTCGCCGAGCGGGTCTACCCGGACGACCCGGTCGTCCCGCTGGCCGAGGCGCTCGCGGAACGGGACCGGCGTCGCCTGGCCTCGCTCGGCATCGCGCGCGCCCGGGCTGCGGAGACGCCGATCGAGCCCAATGACGTGGACGCCGCAGGCGAACCCGCGGTGGTCGAGGGCGTGCGCGGCCGCTGGCGGGTCGACCCGGCCCAGCTCGGGCAGCCGTTCGAGGGTCGCGTGGCCCTGCTCTCGCCGCTGGACCGGCTCGTGTACGACCGCAAGCGGATGGCCGAGCTGTTCGAGTTCGACTACCAGCTGGAGATGTACAAGCCGGCCGCGAAGCGCCGCTGGGGCTACTGGGCGCTGCC
>JBDHZJ010000429.1:0-2580 GCA_039811825.1 Propionicimonas sp. | reverse complement strand
ATGGGGTCCAACTTCGGCACCGACCGTCCCGAGTGGTCCGGGGCCAGCGGGGTGGCCTTCCTCGGCGAGACCGCGCTGCGGGTGCGGGCCGCCGGCTTCCGGATCGAGAACGTGGCGATCCAGGTGATCGGCAACCGTCCCCGGCTGGCCGCGCGGCGGGCCGAGGCCGAGGCCGTACTGTCCGCCGCGGTGGGCGCCCCGGTGAGTGTCTCCGGCACCACCACCGACGGGCTCGGCCTGACCGGACGCGGCGAGGGCCTGGCCGCGATCGCGACGGCCCTGCTCAGCGCGGACTGAGCGGAGCAGGCCTCAGCGCACCGAGGACGTCGGCGCCGTGTAGGTGTTGCAGGCTCCCACCTGCGTGTTGGTCTGCCCGGTGGTGAACCACGCCATCCGCGAGCGGCCCAGCCCGTGGTCGCCCTGGATGTTGTTCTCGCCGCTGAGCACGTCGTCGCCGAGGTTGTAGAACACCTCGCGCAGGATGTCCAGGTTGCCGCGGTCCAGCCCCGAGGACGGGCCCGCCGCCTCGGTGAACATGCCGGCGAGGCAGTCCGCCTGCACCTCCAGCCGCCGGGAGAGGATCTTCCCCTCCGCCTCGGTGCCCTTCTGCTCGAAGGCCATCGAGGAGATCAGGATCCCGGTGCGCGCCTGGATGGTGTGGCCGAACTCGTGCGCGATGATCGACTCGACCACGAACGGCAGCTTCTGCTGGTCGGCAGGGAAGATCTTCCACAGCGGCCGGGCGTAGTAGATCCGCTGGTCGGCCGCGCAGTAGACGGCGTTGACCTCGTCGAGCTTGCCGCAGCCGGTGGTGATGGGCTCGGTGTACACGGTCACCGGTGGACGCGGCAACTGGTAGCCGGCGGACTCCAGCGGGCCCGACCAGACCCGCCACAGGCACGCGGTCAGGTCGTTCAGGTGGCTGGTCAGGTCGCCGACCGAGGCGGTGGTCATGTCGATCCGGGGGATGCCGCACTCGGTCGGTACCGGCACGGTCTGGTCGTAGACCGGGTTGGTGGTGAGCCACTGCTCGGCCTCGGAGTAGGTCTCGGGGACCGGGATCTCCGGTGGATTGGTGTCGGGTTCCGGCGCCGGCCCGGTGCGCTGGGGCACCGAACTGGTGGTCTGGCCGCCGGTGGGGCCGGCCACGTCGGTGCTGGTGCCCAGGTAGTGCATCAGCGAGATCGCGAAGAAGGCGATGCCCACCACGAGCACCAGGCCGAGGACCACACCTCTCAGGGGGCTCTTGCGCTGTGGGCCGCGGCCGGGCTGGAGGCCGCCGGGCGGACCGTAGGAGGGCTGCCCGAACTGGGCCTGCGGCGCGCGGTACTGCTGCGGGACCTGCTGTCCCGCGGTCGGGTACTGGCCCGGCGGGCCGTACTGCGGCGTCCCCCACGTCTGCGCGGGGCGGTTCCAGGTCTGCTGCGGCGGCCACTGCTGCCCGCCCTGGCCCGGCTGCTGCCCCTGCGTCCCCCACTGCTGCGTCACGCGGGTCAGCCTAGTTGGTGGTTCGATCCCCGCGGCAGTGGGCTCTCGTACGGACTTCCGCCGAGCCCCGTCCTGCGGTTCGATGTCGAGAACCGCGAACCGGCGACGACCACGGGGTGTGGCGGCACGAGGCCGTCCGCAGAGAAGGGAGCCAGCGATGAAGTACGTGATCCTCATCCACCAGAACCGTGCGGCCCGGCGGGAGTTCCTCAGCCTGCCCGACGAGGTCCGGGCCGAAGGCATGGCCGGTTACCTGCGCCTGAACGACGAACTGCACGAGCGCGGCGAGTGGGTCGCCGGGGAGGCGCTCGCCGAGGACTCCGCCTCGGTGGTGGTCAGCGGCAGCGGCGGCGCCCCGGTGCGGACCGACGGCCCGTTCGCCGAGGCGAAGGAACTGCTCGCGGGCTTCTACGTCGTCCATGTCGACTCGCTCGATCGGGCCGTCGAGCGCGCGGGGCGGATCCACGACCTCCTCGCGGGCGCGGCGTCCGCCGAGGTCCATCCGGTGCTCGACTACGGGATGCCGGACGCGTGAACCCCGCGCCCGGCGCCGTCGAGGACCTGCTGCGCGAACTCGCCCCGCAAGTCCTCGCCGCGCTGGTACGCCGCCGCGGCGACTTCGCCGACGCCGAGGACGCCGTGCAGGAGGCGCCGGTGGGCGCTGCGCTCGAGTGGGCCGACCGGGGGTGCCGGACAATCCGCGCGGCTGGCTGCTCACCGTCGCCGACCGCCGCCTGATCGACGGCTGGCGCAGCGACAGCGCCCGGCGCCGCCGCGAGGTGGCGGACGGCGCCGAGTAGGCCGCGGGCGACGTGTCCGCCGTCGTGGATCGCGACGACTCCCTCGAACTCCTGCTGCGGTGCTGCCAGCCGGCGCTGACCCGGCCGTCCCAGGTGGCGCTCACGCTGCGCGCGGTGGGCGGGCTCACCACCGCGGAGATCGCGAGCGCCTACCTCGTCCCCACCGCGACCATCGCGCAGCGGACCAGCCGGGCCAAGGCGTCGATCCGCGCGGGCGGCGCCCGGTTCGAGCGTCCCGGGCCCACCGAGCTCCCGCAGCGGGTCGCGGCCGTCGCCGAGGTGCTCTACCTGG
>JBDHZJ010000428.1:0-2592 GCA_039811825.1 Propionicimonas sp. | reverse complement strand
ACGGTGCGCTGCTTGCCGCCCTTGCCGAGCACCCGCAGCAGGCCCCGCTGGGTGTCGAGGTCGCCCGTGTCGAGGCCGACGAGTTCGGAGACCCGGATGCCCGCGGCGTACAGGACCTCGACGATCGCGAGGTCGCGGCGGCGCGCAGCGCGCTCACCGGCGTCCTCGGTCTCGTCCACCCGCGCGGCCAGCGCATCCAGCGCCTGCCTCGCCTGGTCCGCCTCCACCGTCGGCGGCAGCCGCCGGTCGACCTTCGGCGAGCGCAGCGCCTGCGCCGGATCGCCCGGCAGCCGTCCGGTCCGGGCGGCCCAGGCGAAGAACGTCCGCACGCCGGCGGCCCGGCGCTGCAACGTGGCCCGGTCCGCGCCGGCGGCGTGCTGGTTGGCCAGCCAGGTGCGCAGGTCCGCCAGGGTCACGTCCGCGGGGTCACCCTCCCCCACCCGGGCCAGGTGCCCGAACAGGTTGAGCAGGTCCCCGGTGTAGGCGCGCACGGTGTGCTGCGACAGCCCGCGCTCCAGCCGCAGGTGGACCGCGAAGGCGTCCACCAGCGCCGCGGCCTGCGGCGAGAGCTCCTCGGCCTCCACGTGGCCAGCGTTCCCGCGCGGCCCGCCCGGCGCAAGCGCACCCGCCGCGCGCCCTAAGATGTCGCACCGGAGAACAGGAGCATTCAGGTATGGGCATCGAGGAGTTGACCAGCGGCGGCAAGCTGCTCCGGATCACGCGGTGGGGAGAGCCGGTGATGCACGCGAGGACGCGTCCGGTGACCGACTTCGACGACGACCTGCGCACCCTGATCCGGGACATGTTCACCACGATGGAGGTCGCGCACGGCGTCGGGCTCGCCGCCACCCAGGTGGGCGTCGACCTGTCGCTGTTCATCTACGACTGCCCCGACGCCGACGACATCAACCGGGTCGGCGTCGTCTGCAACCCCGTGGTCACCCTGCCCGAGGGCAACGCCCGCAACCTGGAATCCGCCGACGAGGGCTGCCTCTCGCTGCCCGGCGCGTTCCAGCCCCTGGCCCGGCCCGACAAGGCCACCTGCACGGGCGTCGACCCGTGGGGACAGCCGGTCACCGTGCACGGCACCGGACTGCTCGCGCGCTGCCTGCAGCACGAGACCGACCACCTCAACGGCACCGTCTTCGGCGACCGGCTCTCGAACCGGCTGCGGCGCAAGCTGTACGCCCAGCACGAGGAACTGGCCCACCTCTACCCGGACGAGTGGCCGGTGGCGCCCCGGAAGACCTCCGCCGACGAGTAGGGATCAGGCGAGCACGTAGCCGGCGATCGCGCTGGCCGCGGCCACGTTGAGCGAGTCGACACCCGCCCGCATGGGGATCCGCACCACGGCGTCCGCCGCGGCCACCCAGGCGGGGCTGAGCCCGTGGCCCTCGGTGCCGAGCAGCACCGCGAGCCGGTCGTCCGGACGCAGCGTGCCTGCGAAGGTCGCCAGGTCCACGGCGTCGTCGCGCAGGGCCAGCGCCGCGACCCGGAACCCCGCCTCGCGCAGCAGCGGTCCGATCGCGACCCCCACGTCCAGCCGCGCCCACGGCAGCGAGAACACGGTGCCCATCGACACCTTGATCGAACGCCGGTACAGCGGGTCGGCGCAGTGGGCGCTGACCAGCATCCCGTCCCAGCCGAGCCCGGCGGCGTTGCGGGCGATCGCGCCCACGTTGGTGTGGTCGACCAGGTCCTGCAGCACCATCACCCGCCGCCCGGCGAGCACGTCCGCGACGCCGTGCCGGGCCACCCGGTACAGCGAGCCGAGCGCGCCGCGGTGCACGTGGAAGCCGGTCACCTGCTCGGCCAGCTCCTCGCTGACCAGGTAGACCGGCACGTCCAGCGGGTCCAGCACGTCGGCCAGCCCGTCCAGCCAGCGTTCGGCGAGCAGGAAGGACCGGGCCGGGAACCCCGCCTCCAGCGCACGGCGGATCACGGTGCTGCCCTCGGCGATGAAGATGCCCTGCTCGGTCTCCAGCAGCCGCCGCAGGCTCGCCTCGCGGAGCCCGACGTAGTCCGCCAGCCGCGGGTCGTCGGCGGTCTCGATGGGGATCACGGTGGCCACGGCGCGATTCTAGGGACCCTAGGATGAGCCGCGATGTCCTGGCTCTCCCGTCTCCCGATCGACAGGTTCCTGCTCGCCATCATCACGGCGGCGGTACTGGCGTCGATCTTCCCCGCCACCGGGGTGTGGGTCGACGTCCTCGACGTGGCCACGACCATCGCGATCGGGCTGCTGTTCTTCCTCTACGGCGCCCGGCTCAGCCCCTCGGAGACCCTCGCCGGCCTGAAGCACTGGCGGCTGCACGCGACGATCCTGTCGTTCACCTACGTGCTGTTCCCGCTGCTGGGCCTGGTCGTCGTGGCGCTGGTCGGGCCGCTGGTCGGCCCGAGCCTCAGCGCGGGGCTGCTCTACCTGACACTCGTGCCCTCCACCGTGCAGTCCTCGATCGCGTTCACCTCGATCGCGAAGGGCAATGTCGCGGGCGCCGTGGTCAGCGCGTCGGCCTCCAACATCCTCGGCGTGTTCCTCACCCCGGCGCTGGCCTGGCTGCTGATGAGCAACACCGGACGGGTGGAGTTCAC
>JBDHZJ010000427.1:0-2601 GCA_039811825.1 Propionicimonas sp. | reverse complement strand
GCGAAGGCGTACGGCGCCGAGATCCTCACCTACCACCGCGTGACCAAGATCGACACCGCGGACGGGAAGGTCACCGCGGTCCGCTGCACGGACCTCAAGAGCGGCGAGGACGTCCTGATCGAGTGCAGCTTCGTGCTCAACTGCGCGGGCCCGTGGGCCGGCCAGATCGCGTCCATGGCCGGCGCGCACCCGGTGGACGTGATCCCCGGCCGCGGCATCATGATCGCGATGAACCACCGCCTGGTGAACCGGGTGGTGAACCGCTGCATCTACCCCGCCGACGGCGACATCCTCGTCCCGGTGCACACGGTCAGCATCATCGGCACCACGGACGTGAAGGTCGACGACCCCGACGACCTCGCCATCGAGCACGACGAGGTGCAGCAGATGCTGGACGCCGGCGAGGTACTGATCCCCGGCTTCCGCCAGTCCCGTGCACTGCACGCGTGGGCGGGCGCGCGTCCGCTGATCAAGGACTCCCGCGTCGCCGCGGCCGACACCCGGCACATGAGCCGCGGCATGGCGGTGATCGACCACACCGAGCGCGACGGCCTCGACGGCATGCTCACCATCGGCGGCGGCAAGCTCACCACCTACCGGCTGATGGCCGAGCACATCGTGGACGCGATGTGCGACAAGCTCGGCGAGAAGCGGGCCTGCCGCACGGCCGAGGAGGTCCTGCCCGGCTCGGAGTCGGGCAGGACCTACCTGGTCACGCACCGGCTGGAGGACCGCGAGCACGACCGGCTGGACGACCAGATCATCTGCGAGTGCGAGCTGATGAGCCGCAAGATGTTCACCGACGCGCTCGCCAACCAGCCGAAGGGCACCTTCGACGACCTGCGCCGCCAGTTGCGCCTCGGCATGGGCCCCTGCCAGGGCGGGTTCTGCTCGATGCGGGCCACCGGGATCGCGCTGGAGACCGACCACATCGACATCGAACGCGCCACCGGCCTGCTGCGCCTGTTCCTGAAGAACCGCTGGATCGGGCTGTGGCCGATCCTGTACGGCGACCAGGTGCGCCAGACGGCGCTCGACAACTGGATCTTCCAGGGCACGCTCGACGTCGAGCACCTGCCCCAGCCCGAAAGCGAGGTGGCGCTGTGAGCCGCGTGATCGTCATCGGCGCCGGCCTGGCCGGCCTGGTCGCCGCCAACCGCCTCGCCGGCAGCGGCGTGGCTGTGACCCTGCTCGCCAAGGGCCTCGGCGGGCTACAGCTCGGCCAGGGCAGCATCGACGTGCTCGGCTACTCCCCCGACCGGGTCACGAACCCGGTGCTGACGCTGTCCGCGGTCGCGTCCGCCCGTCCGGGCCACCCCTACGCGGCGATCGGCGCGGAGGCCGTGCACACCGGCGTCGAGTACCTGAAGGGGCTGCTGCCCGACCTGCTGGTCGGCGACGCCGAGGCGAACTACCAGCTGCCCACCGCGGTCGGCGCGATCCGGCCCACCTGCCTGGCGCAGCCGAGCATGGTGGCCGGCAACGCCACCGCCGGGGCGAGGTTCGCGATCGTCGGGCTGCGCCGGTTGAAGGACTTCCACCCGAAACTGGTCGCGGAGAACCTGAGCCGTACCGAACTCCCCGACGGCGGACGCCTGGACGCCCGGCCGGTGGTGGTGGACGTGCCGGCGCGCGAGGGCGAGGTCGACTCCACCGGCCTCACCTACGCCCGGGCGTTCGACGACGAGGCCTTCCGGGGACGGTTCGCGGCCGCGCTGAAGCCGCAGTTGAACGAGGGCGAGACGGTCGGCCTGCCCGCCGTGCTCGGCCTGAAGGACCACTCGGCCTGGCAGGACCTGGCCGAGAAGCTCGGCCACCCGGTCTTCGAGATCCCGCTACCGCCGCCGTCCGTGCCGGGCATGCGGCTGAACGAGGCGCTCACCGCGCTCGCGAAGGCGTCCGGCGTCCGGGTGGTGAACGGCACCCGCGTGACCTCCGCCCGGGTCGAGGACGGCGTGGTGAAGGGCGTCACGATGGCGACGGCCGGGGCGTCCCGGGAGTTCACCGGGGACGCATTCGTGCTGGCCACGGGCGGCTTCGAGTCCGGCGCGCTGGAACTCGACTCCTACGGCGCCGTCACCGAGACGCTGTTCGGGCTGCCGCTGGCCGGCCTGGACGACGGTCCACTCGTGCACGGGGACTACTGGGGTGCCGAGCAGCCGCTGTTCCGGGTCGGCGTCCGCGTCGGCAAGGACATGCGGGTGGTGGACGCCGCGGGTGCGGCCGTCCACCCGAACCTGTTCGCGGCGGGCGGCATCATCGGCGGCTCGTCGAGATGGGCCGAGAAGTCCGGGGACGGCATCGCGCTCGGAAGCGCGGTGCGGGCCGCCGATTCGATCGTGGAGGAACTGTCATGACTGACCCCACCAAGCCCGGGCTGGAGTTCGCCGGCCACGAGTTCGCGCGGTCGAGCCTGGACGCGTGCGTGAAGTGCACGATCTGCGAGACCCAGTGCCCGGTGGCGGCGGTCACGCCGCTGTTCTCGGGCCCGAAGTTCGTCGGGCCGCAGGCCGAGCGGTACCGCAACGGCGAGAGCGTCGACCACTCGCTGGACTACTGCTCCAGTTGCGGCACGTGCACGCTGGTCTGCCCGCAGGGCGT
>JBDHZJ010000426.1:0-2616 GCA_039811825.1 Propionicimonas sp. | reverse complement strand
CCTGGTGCTCCCCGCGGACTACCCGGTCGCCGCCATCGGCGCAGCCCTGGTCGGCCACACCCCCGCGACCGCCACCGTCTGACCCGGACCGAGTCGGGGACGGTTCCTTACTCGGTCCACCCCGCGGAATGGACCGAGTTGGGGACGGTTCCTTACTCGGTCCACTCAGCCGCCGGACGCGTCCGACTCGGCGGCGGCCAGGTCGACGTCGCCGAGCTCGGTGGAGTCCAGCCAGCCATAGGGCAGGATCACCCGCTCGCGCGGGGTGCCCTGGCGCCCGCGCGGGGCACCCAGTTCCGCTGCCGGGAACGGCACGGACGCGTCGAGCTGCGCCAACAGGGCGTCCAGCTCGGCGAACGACGACACCATGGCCAGGCCGCGGCGGAGCTCGCCACCGACTGGGAAGCCCTTGAAGTACCACGCCATGTGCTTGCGCAGGTCGGTGAGACCGTGCTTCTCGCCGTACAGCTCGGCGAGGAGCTCGGCGTGCCGGCGCACCATCGCCGCCACCTCGCCCAGGCTCGGCAGGGTGCGCCCCTCCCGTCCGGAGAACGCGTCCGCGAGGTCGCGGAACAGCCAGGGACGACCCAGGCAGCCCCGTCCGACCACGACGCCCGCGGCGCCGGTCTGCTCCACCATCCGCAGCGCGTCGGACGCCTCCCAGATGTCGCCGTTGCCCAGCACCGGAATGTCGAGCGTGTCCACGAGCGTGGCGATCGTCGCCCAGTCGGCCTCGCCGGCATAGGCCTGCCGCACCGTCCGCGCGTGCAGCGCGATCGCCGCGCAGCCCGCGTCCTGCGCGATCCGGCCCGCGTCCAGGTAGGTCAGGTGGTCCTCGTCGATGCCGAGCCGGGTCTTGATCGTCACCGGCACCCCGTACCGGTCGGCGGCCCGCACGGTCGCCCGCAGGATCGCGCCCAGCCGGTCACGCTTCCAGGGCAGCACTCCCCCGCCACCGCGCCGGGTCACCTTGGGCACCGGGCAGCCGAAGTTCAGGTCGACGTGGTGCACGCCGAACTCCGCGCACAGGATCTCGGTGGCCCTCGCCATCACGTCCGGGTCGACGCCGTACAGCTGCACCGAGCGGACGTCCTCGCCGGGGTCGAAGCGCAGCATGTCGAAGGTCTTCGGGATCCGCTCCACGATGCCGCGGGAGGTGATCATTTCGCACACGTACAACCCGGCACCCTGCTCCCTGCAGAGCTGGCGGTAGGCGGCGTTGGTGATGCCCGCCATCGGCGCGAGCACCACCGGCACCGGCACCTCGACGGCGCCGCCGGAGGGCGCCTCCAGCCGCAGGGATCCGACCATTCCGCCTCCTTGTCGCGATCAGGCCACGCATCACGTCACACCCGTCTCCCAGGCCCCGATTCGACCGCTCGACGGTCGGATCACGACACTCCGGCCCGGCTCGTCAGCCTACCGACCCTTGCGCGGGAGCCTTCCCACGGTGTGTGCTCAAGACATGAGCACCGACCACAGCCGGGTCGTGGCGGCGCTGGCCGCCATCCCGCGAGCCAGGTTCCTGCCCGAGGACGTCCGTGACCGCGCCGCGCTCGACGAGCCGCTGCCGATCGGTCACGGGGCGACGAACTCCCAGCCGTGGACGGTGCAGTTCATGCTCGAACTGCTGCACCTGACCGAGGGCGACGCCGTGCTGGACGTCGGCAGTGGCTCCGGGTGGACGACCGCGCTGATCGGCCATCTCGTGGGCCCGAAGGGGTCCGTGCTCGGGATCGAGGCGGTGCCGGAACTGGTCGCCTTCGGACGCGACAACCTGGCCGCCTTCCACCTGCCGTGGGCGCGGATCGAGCCGGCCAGCCACGGTGTGCTCGGCGCGGCCGAGGCCGGCCCGTTCGACCGCATCCTGGTCTCCGCGGACGCCCACGAGCTGCCCACGGACCTGGAGTCCCAGCTCGCCGTCGGCGGCCGGATGGTCGTCCCCGCGTCCGGGGTGATGTGGGTCGTGGACCGCGAGCACGACGGCTGGCACCGTGAGCCGATCGCCGGCTACCGGTTCAGTTTCGTCCCGCTGGTCTGAACGCCGAACGCCTCCGTTCCGGTCGAGTGCCCCTGCTCAAGCGGAGGCGTTCGACCGAAACGGAGGCGTTCGGCGTCAGTGGATCAGCAGCCGAGCAGCCGGGACGCCAGGTAGCCCTGCACCTGGTCGAGGCCGATCCGCTCCTGCGTCATGGTGTCGCGTTCGCGGATCGTCACCGCGTCGTCCTCCAGCGTGTCGAAGTCGACGGTGATGCAGTACGGCGTGCCGATCTCGTCCTGGCGGCGGTAGCGGCGCCCGATCGACTGGGCGTCGTCGAACTCGATGTTCCACACCTTGCGCAGCTGCGCGGCCAGGTCGCGTGCCTTCGGCGACAGATCTGCGTTGCGGGACAGCGGCAGCACGGCCACCTTCACCGGCGCCAGCCGCGGATCCAGCTTCAGCGACACCCGGGTCTCGGTGCCGCCCTTCGCGGTGGGCACCTCCTCCTCGGTGTACGCCTCGACCAGGAATGCCATCAGCGAGCGGGTCAGGCCCGCCGCCGGCTCGATCACGTAGGGCAGGTAGCGCTCGCCGCTGGCCTGCTCGAAGTAGCTCAGGTCCGTCCCCGAGTGCTC
>JBDHZJ010000425.1:0-2622 GCA_039811825.1 Propionicimonas sp. | reverse complement strand
GCGCCGCGGGTGACGAGCTCGAGGGTGACCGGGTTGCCGTCGCACATCACCGACCAGGCGGCCTCGCTCACCTCCGACAGGCCCGGCAGTGGGCGCCCGCGCAGCGCGGCCAGCGCCTCGGCGAGCCGCACCGACTCGATCACGTGCGCGGTGCTCACCGGCAGGTCGTGGTCGCGCAGCACCCCGGCGACCCCGGTGAACCACCGGGCGATCGGCGCGTCGGCGGTGGTGAACAGGTGCGCGTACCAGCCGGGGGAGGGGACGCCGGCGCCGTAGCCGGACGCGAACGCCAGGCGGGAGTGCGTCCAGGGCACCCAGGTCAGCTCGGTCGTGGTCTTCCTCGGCCGGGTGAGCAGCTTCGCGTCCGCGGAGGCGGCGGGCAGCTTCCCGGACAGGGCCGGGGCGTGCCACGCGCCGCACACGACGGCGATCCGGGCGTACCCGGCCCTGGTCGCGGCGCGGAGCTGCTGGCGCATGTGGGCCTCGCGGCGCAGGGTCTCCGGGTCGTCCTCCCCGGCCTCGGCGCGGAGTTCGGCCATCGCCTCGGTGAGCGCGCCGAACGGGTCGCCGTCGCTGCGGAGCTCGACCGCGTCCTCCCACCACGCCTCGGGGTCGTCGTAGCCGGCGGCGCGGGCCAGGCGGGCGACCGGGTCGGTGCGCAGCGGGGGAGCCGGGGGCTCGTCGGCCCCCGGGCCGGTCTCGTCGTCCGGCTCGTCCTCCCCGGCGTCCTGGCCGGCCTCCGGGGCGTCCGCCGCCTCGGGCTCGGGCGCGAGGCTCAGCGTCGTCGGCAGGTCGATGAACCGGACGGGCACCTCGTGCCCGTTCGCCCAGGACAGTGCCTGCCACTCGGGCGAGAACGTGGCCAGGGGCCAGAACGCCGAGCGGGCGGGCTCGGCGGCGTCCCAGGCGAGGAGGGCCACCGGCGGCACCAGGCCAGCGTCGCCCACCCAGCCGACCAGCGCGTCGGCGTCCGCGGGGCCCTCGACCAGCACGCACTCGGGGCGATAGGCGTCCAGCGCACGCACGACCGCGCGCGCCGACCCGGGCCCGTGGTGCCGCACGCCGAGCACCCGGACGGGCGGGGCCGCGACCGGCTCGGCAACCGCGGGCGGTTCGGTCACCGGCTCACCTCACGCGCGGCCCGGTAGAAGTCCTTCCAGTCGGCGCGTTCGCGCACGACCGCTTCGAGGTATTCGTTCCACACGACCTGGTCGCTGACCGGGTCCTTGACGACGGCGCCGACGATGCCGCCGGCCACGTCCTGGGCGCGCAGCAACCCGTCGCCGAAGTGCGCGGCGAGGGCGAGCCCCTGGGTGACGACGGAGATCGCCTCGGCGGTGGACAGCGTGCCGGACGGTGACTTCACGGCGGTACGCCCGTCCAGGGTCTGGCCGCCGCGCAGCTCCCGGAAGATGGTGACGACCCGGCGGATCTCGTCGACGGCATGGTCGGGCGAGGGCAGCTGCAGCGAGACGCCGAGGTCGCCGACCCGGCGGGTCACGATCGCCACCTCGTCGTCGGCGCTGTCCGGCAGCGGCAGCACGACCGTGTTGAACCGCCGCCGCAGCGCGCTGGACAGGTCGTTCACGCCCCGGTCGCGGTCGTTGGCGGTCGCGATCAGGTTGAACCCGGCGTGCGCCTGCACCTCGCTGCCCAGCTCGGGCACCGGCAGCGTCTTCTCGCTGAGCACGGTGATCAGGGCGTCCTGGACGTCGCTGGGAATGCGGGTCAGCTCCTCGACCCGCACCACGGCACCGCGCCGCATGCCGACCATCACCGGGCTGGGCACCAGGGCGTCGAACGACGGCCCGTGCGCGAGGAGCTGGGCGTAGTTCCAGCCGTAGCGGACGGCTTCCTCCGCGGTGCCGGCGGTGCCCTGCACCACCAGCGTGGAGTCGCCGCTGATCGCCGCGGCCAGGTGCTCCGAGACCCACGACTTGGCGGTGCCGGGGACGCCGAGCAGCAGCAGCGCCCGGTCGGTGGCGATGGTGGCGACCGCGATCTCGATCAGGCGGCGGCTGCCGATGTACTTCGGCGTGATCTCGGTGCCGTCCGGGAGCGTCCCGCCGATCAGGTAGGTCACGACCGCCCACGGCGACAGGTTCCACCGGGCCGGACGCGGCCGGTCGTCGGCGTTCGCGAGCGCGGTGAGCTCGTCGGCGTAGAGCTGCTCCGCGTGAGGACGCAGCAGGGCCTCTGCGGCGGGGGTCTCGGTCATGGTCGGCCTTCCTGGTGGGCGTTCGGGGCGAGCACGGGGTAGGGGAGAAGGGCTTCGGCGACCGCCTGGCGCAGTTGCAGGGCGGCTGCGGCGGTCTGCAGGGAGCGACGGATCGCGGGCGCCGCCTCCTCGGGCAGCCGGCGCTCGAGGTCGCGCAGGCCCTCGACCAGCGCCGGGACGGCCAGAGGGTCGGCGTGCACCGCGAGCGGGCCGACCATCACGGCGACGCGGTACAGGGCCTGCCCGCGGAGCATGGTGCCCAGCGCGCCGAGCACGGCCACGGCGAGCGGCGGCGACAGCGGACGTTCGACCACGCGCTCCAGCAGCGTGGAGGCGTGGCCGGCGTTGAAGGCGTCCGCGAGGAGCGCGTCCCGGGTGACCGGATCGAGCACCGGCAGTACCGC
>JBDHZJ010000424.1:0-2643 GCA_039811825.1 Propionicimonas sp. | reverse complement strand
CTGGCCGAGACCCGGCGCAACCACGCCGCGTACCTGGCCCGACTGGCCGAACGGCACCTCGGTTGAGCCGTCCCGGCCTGGTCCTGGTCGGCATCCCCGGCGCGGGGAAGTCCACGGTGGCCGCGCTCGTCGCGCGCTCGCTCGACGTGCCCCTGGTCGAGGTGGACGACCTCGTCGAGGGCCGGCTCGGTGCCCCCGCGGGCGAGGCGTTCACCGGGGGAGAGACGGCCTACCGCGCGGTCGAGGAGGAGGTGTCGCTGGCAGCGCTGCAGCGTCCCGGAGTGGTCGCGCTGGCCAGCGGGGCCGTCGAGTCGGCGGCCGTGCGGGAGGCCCTCGGGGGACTGCGCGTGGTGTGGCTGCGGGCGACCGTGGCGACCGCGACGCGCCGGCTAGGCATGAACAGCCTCGGCATGGAGGCACTGGTCGCCATCCGGAACCGCATGGACGCGCTGCTCGCCGAACGGGCACCCTGTTACGCAGCGGTCGCCACCTTCGCGGTGGACACGGACCGCCTGTCCGCCGCTCAGGTGGCGAGTGCCGTCGTGGATCAAGGAGCCGAGCAATGACCTGGGAACCCATCGACGTCACCACCGACCACCCGTACCAGGTACTCGTCGGGCGGGGCGTGTCGAGGTTGCTGCCGGAGTTCCTGGACGGGGTCGATCGCGTCGCGGTGATCCACCCGCCCGGGCTGGCGTCGCTGCTGCCGGCGATCACGGCGGGCCTCGACCAGCAGGTGACCGCGATCCGGGTCCCCGAGGCGGAGGCTGCCAAGACCGCGGAGGTGCTGAAGGGTTGCTGGGAGGCGCTCGCCGGGGCCGGCTTCACCCGCTCGGACGCCGTCATCGGCCTCGGCGGCGGGGCCACCACCGATCTCGCAGGCTTCGTCGCAGCGACGTGGCTGCGCGGCGTCCGCTACATCGCGCTGCCCACCTCGCTGCTGGCGATGGTCGACGCGGCAGTCGGCGGCAAGACCGGGATCAACCTGTCCGCCGGCAAGAACCTCGTCGGTGCGTTCTACGAGCCGTTCACCGTGATCGGCGACCTCGACTTCTTCGAGACGCTGCCGGAGGGCGAGCTGCGCTCCGGCATGGCCGAGGTGCTCAAGTGCGGGTTCATCGCCGACCCGGTGATCCTGGACGAGTTCGAGGCCGATCCCGCCGACGCGCTCGCCGCGGGCAGCGACCGCCAGACGAACCTGATCCGCCGGGCGGTGTCGGTGAAGGCCGCGGTGGTGTCCGCCGACCTGCACGAACAGACCTGGGCCGGTGGCGGAATCGGACGGGAGGCGCTGAACTACGGCCACACCCTGGGCCACGCGATCGAGCGCCAGGAGCACTTCCAGCTGCGACACGGGCAGGCGGTGGCGATCGGCATGGTCTTCGCCGCGGAGGTCGCCCACCGTCTGGGCATGATCGACGCCGACCTGGTCGCGCGGCACCGCAGCGTCCTGGAATCGGCCGGCCTGCCCACGCGCTACGCCGAAGGCGCCTGGCCGCAGCTGCGCGACACGATGAACCTGGACAAGAAGACCCGCGGTTCGCGGCTGCGACTGGTCCTGCTCGAGGCGCTGGCCTTCCCGACGATCGTCCCGGGGCCCCCGGACGAGGCGCTGGCGGCCGCGTTCGGGGCCATGAACGAGGCCTGATGTACGTCCCCGCCCATTTCGCGATGACCACGGAGCAGGCGCTGGCGGTGCTGGCGTCCGCCCCCGCCGGCGACCTGGTCACGAACGGCCCGGACGGCCCGGTCGCCACCTACGTGCCGATGCTCTACGTGCCGGACCCGGACGGGCCGGGCCGCCTGGTCGGGCACCTGTCCCTGGTCAACGACCAGTGGCGTGCAGCCACCGGTGCGACCCCGGTCGAGGCGCTGTTCGTCGTGCACGGCCCCGACGACTACATCGCGTCCGAGTGGCTGAGCACCCCGGACGCGCCGAGCGTGCCGACCTGGAACTACGTCACCGTGCACGCCCGCGGCCGGCTGGTCCTGCACACCGAGCCCGAGTGGGTGCTGGACACGGTGCGGCGGCTCGGCGCGGCCCACGGCGACGCGTCCGTCGACGGGCTCGACCCCGGGGCGGTGGCGCGGCTGCTGCGGGCCGTGGTCGGCGTCGAGGTGCAGCTCACCGGGGTGGAGGGGAAGGCCAAGATGAGCCAGAACAAGGCCCCGCAGGTGGTCGGCCAGGTGATCGGCGGCCTGCGCGACGCCGGGGGTGCCGCGACGGCGGACTGGATGGAGCAGAACTCCCTGCCGCGGGCCCTCGCCAAGGCCGACCTGCTGGCCGGGATCCGCGGACACCGGGAAGCCGGGGAATCTCCGCTAGACTGAGCGGTCGCGATTACCCGGACGGACGAAAGCAGGCAGCGGCGTGGCAACGGTTTCCACCAACGACCTCAAGAACGGCATGGTGCTCGACATCGACGGGCAGCTGTGGACCGTGACCTGGTTCCAGCACCACAAGCCCGGCAAGGGCAACACGGTCGTGCGCAGCAAGCTCAAGCACGTGCTCACCGGCAAGGTCGTCGACCGCACCTTCAACTCCGACACCAAGGTGGAGTCCGCGCAGGTCGACCGCCGCGAGATGCAGTACCTGTACCACGACGGCGAGGCGTACGTGTTCATGGACACCGACACCTACGA
>JBDHZJ010000423.1:0-2652 GCA_039811825.1 Propionicimonas sp. | reverse complement strand
CCCATGACGGCGTTCTGGCTGCCCGTCGCGAGGAAGACGACCACCCCGGCCAGGAGGGAACCGACCATCGCGATGGCGATGGCCCGGTAGATCCGCCGGTACGTCGACACCGTCAGCCCCGCCAGTTGCGGGTTGCCCTGGGGCGAGCGGCCGTTGATCCACACCGCGCCGATCAGCAGCAGGAAGAAGGGGATCGCCGAGGCGTAGTGCGCGTACTGGATGAAGAATGCCCGGGCGAACAGGAAGGCGCCCGCGTACAGCGCCCAGATCAGGGCGAGCACCAGCAGGCCCGTCCGGGTGCCCGCGGTCCACGACCCGGCCGCGCGCATCCGCAGTACGGCGACGACCAGCCCGACCAGCCCCATGCCCAGGTAGGCCCACAGGTTCAGCGTGATCGCGTCGTGGAAGGCCGCGGGGACGCATTCCTGCGTCGCCACGGGGCAGGACGGGTCGTACACGGGCGTCGGCACGAACGCGACCACGGGGATCAGCACCCCTGCCACGTCGAGCAGCGTGTTCTCGCCACCGGGCCGGCCCTTCACCGCGACCAGCGCGAGCCCGACGGCCAGCAGCGTGGTCACGAAGATGGTCCTCAGGTCGGAGTAGAAGGTGGCGCTGATCGACGCCGGCACGCCGTGCCCCTGCCCGAAGATGTAGCCGATCAACCCGAACCCGATCAGGAGCCCCGCGGCGACCATGCCCGCGCGCAGCGTCCGGTAGGTGTCGAGTGCAGCCCGGTTGTCCATGTCCCGCCCCCTTCGGTGTTCCGCACCCATTGGAGCCCGCGGCGGCGGCCGGTGTGACTAGGTACTGCTGCGAAGGTTCCGGTCTTCTAGTCGCGGAAGACGTCGATCCGGGCGCCGAGCGCGTTCAGGCGGTTCGGCAGGTCCTCGTAGCCGCGGTTGATCACGTACACGTCGCGCAGCACGCTGGTGCCGCGGGCCGCGAGCGCGGCGAGCAGCAGGCAGACCGCGGGTCGCAGGGCCGGCGGGCAGATCAGCTCCTGGCCACGCCAGCGGGTCGGCCCGTTCACCACCACCCGGTGCGGGTCGAGCAACTGCACGTCCGCGCCGAGCTTGTTCAGCTCGACCAGGTGGATGGCCCGGTTCTCGTAGACCCAGTCGTGGATCAGCGTGCGGCCCTCGGCCACCGCGGCGATCACCGCGAAGAACGGCAGGTTGTCGATGTTCAGCCCGGGGAACGGCATCGGGTGGATCTTGTCCGTGGCCGCCTTCAGCACCGACGGACGGACGGTGACGTCCACCAGCCGGGTCTGCCCGTTGCAGGAGCGGTACTCCGGGCTGAGCGAGTAGTCCAGCCCCATCTCGGCGAGGATGGCCAGCTCGATCTCCAGGAACTCGATCGGGGCCCGTTCGATGGTGAGCTCGGAGCCGGTCACGATCGCAGCGGTGATCAGGCTCATCGCCTCGATCGGATCCTCCGAGGGCGAGAACTCCACGTCCGCCTCGATCCGCTCCAGACCGTGCACGATCAGCGTCGTGGAGCCGATGCCGTCGATGCGGACGCCGAGTTCGGCGAGGAAGAAGCACAGGTCCTGCACCATGTAGTTGCTGGACGCGTTGCGGATCTCGGTGGTGCCGGGGAACTGGGCGGCCGCCATCAGCACGTTCTCGGTGACGGTGTCGCCGCGCTCGGTGAGGGTGATCCGGCGCTCCGGCTGCGGGGTGGTGTGCACCTCGGCGTGGTACAGGCCCTGGGTGGTGCGGACGTCGAGCCCGAAGTGCCGCAGGGCCTGCAGGTGCGGGGTGACCGTGCGGGCGCCGAGGTTGCAGCCCCCCGCGTACGGCAGGTCGAACGCCTCCTCGGAGTGCAGCAGCGGGCCGAGGAACATGATGATCGAACGGGTGCGCCGGGCCGCCTCCTCGTTCATCCGGTCGAGGTTCAGCCGCGCCGGACGGACCAGTTCCAGCTCGGACTTGTCCGCGGACCAGGTGGCCCGGACGCCGATGCTGACCAGTACCTCGAGGATCCGGTTCACCTCCTCGATCTGAGCGATGCCGCGCAGCACCGTGCGTCCGTGGTTGATCAGGGACGCGCAGAGCAGGGCCACCGCCGCGTTCTTCGACGAGCGCACCGCGATCGATCCGTGCAGCTTGACCGGGCCGTGGATGCGCAGGTGCGTCGGCCCGGCGGGGCCGGCGTGGATCAACGGGGAGTCCAGCGCCCCTGCGATCCGGTTGATCATGTCGAGGCTGAGGTTCTGGCCGCCGGACTCGATCCGGTGCACCGCGCTCTGCGACGTGCCGAGCACGTCCGCGAGCTCCTGTTGGGTGAGGCCCCGTTGCTTGCGCGCGTCCCGGATCAGGGTGCCGATGCTGCTCGGAAGGAGGTCTGCCACGCCGGACACCTTATCTCATATGGGATATGAAGGGCAGCCGGAGCGGCCCGCCGGCGGCCCGCGCCAGTCATCGTGCAGGAACTTGCAGGACGCTTCCACAAGGCAGGGGAGGGGCGCAGAACCGCCCGGCCACCCCGTAGAGTGACCGCCATGACCCAACACTTCGATGTCGTCGTCCTCGGGGCCGGTCCCGGGGGTTATGTCGCTGCCATCCGCGCCGCCCAGCTGGGCAAGAGCGTGGCCGTCATCGAGAAGCAGTGGTGGGGAGGGGTGTGCCTCAACGTCGGCTGCAT
>JBDHZJ010000422.1:0-2673 GCA_039811825.1 Propionicimonas sp. | reverse complement strand
GCCCGGCGAACTGATCCCGATGACGTTGCCCGAGGGGGCCGGGGAGGGCTGATGGCGACCACGAATCCGATCCTGCGGGCGTTGCGGCGCCTGGGCGCGTCCAACGCGGAGCTGGAGTCGGAGGAGCGCCAGAAGATCGTCGAGTCCGCGGGCGCCACCCGGATCAGCGAGCTCAGCGACCGGCAGTGGGCGAGCCTGCGCGGGTCGATCGTCGTGCTGACCATGAAGCCGCGCAGCGGCACGCCCTGGCTGGAGGCCGAGTTCGAGGATGGATCGGGCACGGTCACCCTGATCTGGATGGGCCGCCGGGCGATCCCGGGGATCAGCGCGGGACGCGAACTGATGGTCAGCGGCCGCGTCTCCTACGTCGACGGCCAGCGCCGCCTCTACAACCCGTACTACGAGCTGATCGCGAGCTGAGCCGCCCGACCCGTCACCGCGCCCAGTCCATGGGCGACCGGTCGCGGTGGGCCTGCGCGGCCCGTGCGACCAGTTCGTCGAGGGCGAGCACGTGCCTGCTGCCGTCACGGCCATCGGTGACCTGGATGACGCCTCGGGCGACCTCGCGTTCCCCGATCACGGCGACCAGGGAGGCGCGGCACCGGCGGGCGTCCCGGATCCGGGCGCCGAGACTGCCGTCGAAGCCCGGGCGGGTCCGCAACCCGGCCACCCTCAGCGCGTCCACGGCCTGTCGCGCCGGAGGATCCTGTGCCTCGCTCACGGGCAGGACGGCGACCTGGACCGGCGCCAGCCACAACGGCAGCCGACCCCGGTAGTGCTCGAGCAGCGACGCGACCACCCGCTCCATCGCCCCGACGGTGCCGCGGTGGATCATCACGACGCGCTGCCGCGAGCCGTCCGCGGCCTGGTACGCCAGGTCGAACCGCTCCGGCTGGTTGAAGTCCAGCTGGACGGTGGCGATGGTCTCCTCGTGGCCACGGCCGTCCCGCACCTGCAGATCGAGCTTCGGGCCGTAGAACGCCGCCTCACCGGGCGCCTCGACCAGCGCGGGACCCGCGTCGGCGAGGACCGACCCGGCGGCCTCCCGCAGCGCCGCCTGGCTGGCCTGCCAGGCCTCGGCCGAACCGAGCCACGCGGCGGAGTCGTCCCGCAGGGACAGCCGCACGTAGTCGACCGGGAGGCCAAGGACGGCCTGCGCCCGCAGCGCGGACCGCAGGGCGGCGGCGACCTCGTCCCCGACCTGGTCGGGCCGGCAGAACACGTGGGTGTCGTCGAGGGTGATCTGGCGGACGCGTTGCAGGCCTGAGACCACGCCGGACCGCTCGGCCCGGAACATCGGCGCGAGCTCGTTGAGCCGGATCGGCAGCTCGCGATAGGAGTGCTGGGCGCTGGCGTAGATCAGGGCGTGGTGGGGGCAGTTCGCCGGCCGCAGCACGACCTCGTCGTGGCCCAGGTCCATGGGCGGGAACATGTCGGCGGAGAACTTCGCCCAGTGCCCGGAACGCTCGAAGAGGGCACGCTTGCCGAGCACGGGGGTGTGCACGTCGACGCAGCCGTCGGCGTGGGCGATCTCCTTGGCGAGGCGCTGCAGTTCGTCCCTGATCGCGGCGCCGGCGGGCAGCCACAACGGCAGTCCCGAGCCGGCGAGCGGATCGGTGGCGAAGATGTCCAGGTCGCGGTTGAGGTCGCGGTGGTCGAGCACGTCGGGCTCAGGATCGTTCATGTCGTTCACTCCGTGGTCAGGGCCTCGGAGCGAACCGGGATCAGCCGTGGGAACGACGAAGGCCCCGGATCGCTCCGGGGCCGATGGTGTGTGCGAGGTCAGGACAACGCGGTGGCGCCGGAACGAACCGGCGTCGTGGTGGCCTGATAGCTGCGCATTGCCCGAGCATACCGAAGCCTGGCCGGGGGCCGCGACCTCAGCCGGCGTCGACCGAGCGAAGATTCCGCGGCACCAGGTACTGGGCGAGATCCGTCTCGTAGACCGGGTCGGCGACGAACAGCAGCTCGTCGTTGGCCTCCAGCGCCGCGTCCCGCTCCGGCGCACGGGCGGCGCCGTCCCTGATGATCGTGACCAGCACGGCGTCGCCGGGCAGGTTGAGGTCGGCGATCCGGGTGCCCACCCGCGGCGAGGCCTCGGGCAGGGTCATCTCGACCAGGTTGGCGTGGCCGCCACTGAAGCTGAACAGCCGGACCAGGTCGCCGACGGTCACCGCCTCCTCGACCAGGGCGCACATCAGGCGCGGCGTGGACACAGCGACGTCGACGCCCCACAGGTCGTCGAACATCCACTCGTTGCTGGGGTGGTTCACCCGGCCGACCGTGCGCGGTACGCCGAACTCCGTCTTCGCCAGCAGCGAGTGGACGAGGTTCGCCTTGTCGTCGCCGGTCGCGGCGATCGCCACGTCGCAGGAGTCGAGGCTCGCCTCCTCGAGGCTGGCCAGCTCACAGGCGTCCGCGAGCAGCCACTCGGCCTCGGGGACGCTCTCGGGCTTGATCGCGTTGGGGTCGCGGTCGATCAGCAGGATCTCGTGCCCGTTGGCGATCAGCTCCCTGGCGATCGAACGACCGACGTTGCCGGCTCCGGCGATGACTACACGCACAGCTGGTCCCTGCCCTTCAGTGCTCTACCGGAGGCCGGCCCAGGATGTCCTCGACATCGGGCACCTGCTCGTTGGTGACGGCGGCGTAGATCAGGTCGCCGTCCTGGAA
>JBDHZJ010000421.1:0-2698 GCA_039811825.1 Propionicimonas sp. | reverse complement strand
TGCGGAGGATCGCAACGGACGCGGCGCCGGACGGGTCCATCCGCGGCGTCTCCTGGGACGGCGTGGACGCGGACGGCGCGGGCGACTACACCTGGGAACTGGAGGCGGAGGCGTCCGATGGCAGCGGCGCGGCGGTGGGCGTCCGCGGTGTCCAGCCTGCGGGCGGAACGATCGCGGTCAACTGATCCGCTCCCGCACGATCGTGCGCGCTGCTGCCGGTGCGTCGCCGATCGTGACCGCGCCGACCAGCGCCTCGCGCGCCCGCTCGATCCGCTCCGGGGTGTCGGTGTGCAGCGTGAACAGCGGCTGGCCGGCCCGCACCTCCTCACCCACGGACGCGTGCCAGGTGACCCCGGCGGCGGCCTGGACGGGGTCGCCCTGCTTCGCCCGGCCGGCGCCCAGCCGCCAGGCGGCGAGGCCGACCGCCATCGCGTCCATGCCGGTCAGGTGGCCGGTGGCCTCCGCGGTGACCACCTCGGTGTGCCGGGCCAGGGGCAGCGGCGCATCCGGGTCTCCGCCCTGGGCGCGGATCATCGCCTTCCAGGTGTCCATCGCCTTCCCGGACGCCAGCACGGCGGCCGGATCGGCGTCGATCCCGGCACAGGCGAGCATCTCCGCGGCGAGGGCGACCGTGAGTTCGACGACGTCGGCCGGTCCGCCGCCGGCCAGAATCTCGACCGACTCGGCCACCTCCAGGCCGTTGCCGGCGGTGCGCCCGAGCGGGGCGTCCATGTCGGTGATCAGTGCGACCGTGTTCACGCCGGCGTCGGTGCCGATGCCGACCATCGTCTCCGCGAGCGCCCTCGAGTCGGCGTAGGTCTTCATGAAGGCGCCGGAGCCGGTCTTCACGTCCAGCACCAGCGAGGCCGTGCCCTCGGCGATCTTCTTGCTCATGATCGACGCCGAGATCATCGGGATCGACTCCACGGTGGCGGTCACGTCGCGCAGCGCGTACAGCTTCTTGTCCGCCGGGGCCAGGCCGGCGCCGGCCGCACAGATCACCGCGCCCACCGCCTCCAGCTGGGCGAGCATCTCGGCGTTCGACAGCGACGCCCGCCAGCCGGGGATGGCCTCGAGCTTGTCCAGGGTGCCGCCGGTGTGGCCCAGCCCGCGTCCGCTCAGCTGCGGGACGGCCGCGCCGCAGGCGGCCACGAGCGGGGCCAGCGGCAGGGTGATCTTGTCCCCGACGCCGCCGGTGGAGTGCTTGTCGACGGTCGGCCGCGACAGGCTGGAGAAGTCCATCCGCTCGCCGGTGCCGATCATCGCGTTCGTCCAGCGGCTCAGCTCGGCGCCGTCGAGGCCACGGAAGAAGATGGCCATCGCCATCGCCGACATCTGCTCGTCGCTGACCGCACCGTCGGTGTAGTTGCGGATCAGCCAGTCGATGGCGTCGTCGTCGAGGCGCCCCCCGTCCCGCTTGGTCCGGATCAGCTCCACGGCGTCGAAGGTGCTCATGAGCGCACCCTAGGGTAGGGGCATGGCTCGTCGCATCTGGTTGCCCTACCCCGACCTCGCTGCGGCGCAGGCCGCCCTCGGTCCGCTGCCCGATTCCCTGGTCGCGGACTTCTTCCTGGCCGACGGCCGCTGGCCTGACAGCATCGCCGAGGTGGAGCTGGTGGTCGCTCCGTACATGCACCCCGCCCCGGCCGTGATGGAGCGGGTGGGGGAGATGGCCTCGCTGCGGGCCGTGCAGCTGCTCAGTGCGGGTTACGACAATTTCCTGCCGTTCCTGCCCGAGGGCGTCGTGCTCTGCAACGCGGCCGGCGTGCACGACGCGAGCACTGCCGAACTCGCCATCTCCCTCGCCCTCGCCAGCAACCGTCACCTCGACACCTACGCGCGCAACATGCCCGGCGGCACCTGGGGCAACGACTTCGCCACCTCGCTGGCCGACCGGCGCGTGCTGATCGTGGGCTACGGCCGGATCGGTGCGGCCATCGAGCAGCGCCTGACCGGGTTCGAGGTCTCATCGGTCACCCGGGTCGCGCGGCGGGCGCGCACCGGGGACGTGCCGGTGCACCCGATCAGTGACCTGCGCTCACTGCTGCCGGACGCCGACGTGGTCTTCGTGATCACGCCGCTGACCCCCGACACCGAGCACCTGGTCGGCGCGGCGGAACTCGCTGCGCTGCCGGACGGGGCCTTGCTGGTGAACGTGGCCCGCGGCAGGGTCGTGGACACCGACGCCCTGCTGGCGGCGACCGCGTCCGGACGGATCCGGGCCGCGCTCGACGTGACCGATCCCGAGCCGCTGCCGCCCGACCACCCGCTGTGGCGGACGCCGGGGGTGTTCATCAGCCCGCACGTGGGCGGCCAGAGCACGGCGTTCTACCCGCGCATGCAGCGCCTCGTCCGCGAGCAGCTGGCCCGCTTCGCGGCCGGTGAGTCGCTGGCCAACCTGGTTGCCGGGCCCGGCGCACCGGTCGGCTGAGCCGTCCGCTCCGGCCCGTTGGGCCCGGCCGGGCCCGCGACCCGACCCCGATAGACTCCGCGCCATGCGCATAGCGAGGTTCGTGGCCCAGGGGGATCCCACCTACGGGGTGGTCGAGCTGGCCGAGGACCAGGGCCCCAATCCGGAGACGATCGCCGTCGTGTCCGGCGATCCGCTCGCTGGGGCCGTGCACTACACCGGGGAACGGCTGCCGCTGGCGGACGTCCGGCTGGTCGCGCCGGTGATCCCGCGCAGCAAGGTCGTCGG
>JBDHZJ010000420.1:0-2708 GCA_039811825.1 Propionicimonas sp. | reverse complement strand
GCCGGCGGGCGGGTCATCGTCTACTTCTTTCCCGCAGCCATGACCCCCGGCTGCTCACTGGAGGCCGTCGACTTCGATGCCGCCATGGGCGACCTCGCCGCCGCCGGCTACCAGGTGGTCGGCATCTCGCCGGACAGCACCGACAAGCTGGCGAAGTTCCGCGAGCGCGACCATCTCCGGTTCCCGTTGCTCGCCGACCCCGACCGCGACGTGCTCGGCGCCTACGGCGCCTTCGGGTCGAAGATGCTCTACGGCAAGCGGGTGGAGGGCGTGATCCGCTCGACGTTCATCGTCGACGTCGACGACCAGGGCGCCGGCACCATCTCGACGGCGCAGTACAACGTGCGGGCCACGGGTCACGTCGCGAAACTCCGCCGCGAACTGGGCGTCTGAGCAGCCCCGGAGGGCTCAGCCGGCGGGAGGCTGGGCGACTCCCGGCTGCCAGGAGCGGGAGCCGGTGAGCGCCGAGCGCGCCAGGGTGTCCAGCACCTCGGTGGAGCCGGACACGATCAGGTGTTCGCCCGCCGCGACGACCCGGTGATCGGGCGGGTTGGCCTCGAACGCGCCGGGGGCGTGCAGGACGGCGAGGGTGAGGATCCCGCGTCCGCGCAGCTCACCGATGGTCACCTCCGCCAGTGGCCCGCCCGGGGCGGCCACGACCTCCTCCATGCCGAACGCCATCCCGCCCCGGTTCAGGGCCGCGTCGATGAACTCGACCACGCCCGGCTTGAGCGCCAGGTTCACGATTCGCCTGCCGGCCATCGTGTAGGGCGACACGGCACGATCCGCGCCCGCCTGGATCAGCTTCGAGATCACGTTCTCGGCACCGGCGCGGCCGACGATGAACAGGCCGGGGTTCATCGACCGGGCGGTGAGCGTGACGTACACGTTCTCCGCGTCCGAGTCGATCGCGCTGACCAGTCCCCGCGCCCGCTCGACGCCGGCCTGCCGCAGCACCTCGTCGGTCGCTCCGTCGCCGTGCACGACCAGGTAGCCGGCGTCCTCCGCGCGCTGCAGGGAGTCCTCGCGGATGTCGATCACCACCACGTCCTGGCCGTCCCCCACCAGTTCCTGGGCCACCATCGAGCCCACCCGTCCGAAGCCGCAGACCACGTAGTGCCCGTGGAGCGCCTCGATCATCCGGCTCATCCGCTTCGCCTTCCTTCTGCCGCTCGCCACGTCGGTGATCACGTTCTCGGCCACGACCCCGACCGTGCCGAAGATCACGCCGATGGACGACAGGGCCATCACCATGGTCCAGACCCGGCCGGGCCAGTCGAGTTCGTGGACCTCGCGGAAGCCCACCGTGGTCATCGTGGTCACGGCCATGTAGATGCCGTCGAGGAAGTTCCAGCCCTCGATCACGACGTAGCCCACGGCACCGATGACCGCGAGGGCGAGCACGCCGAGGATCCAGCCGATCACCGGACGGCTGGTCCTCGTGCCGGCGCTGGAGCGAAGCAGGCTCACGGCGGCATCCTAGGGCGACCGTCCGGGGGGGGAAATGACGAATTCGGGGTGGGCGGTCAGGGAGTGAGCCCTGCGGCGAGGACGTCCGCGAGCCCGCCGGTGTCGCCGGCGACGGTGAGGCTCGGATCGGCGGCGTCGAGGCGTCCCCAGGCCAGCAGGGCGAGGCTGCGGACGGGGCCGGTCACGACCACCTCCGGCGCGTCCGGGGAGCCGGCCAGGACGAAGGCGGCCGGCGCGTCCGTCGCGACCAACCGGACGCGGGTCGTCGGCGGCCCGATCCGGCCGAGGCGGAGTTGCCTCGGGTGCATCACCGTGACCACCTCGTCGAGGCAGTCGTGCCACGCCTGCGTGCCCGGCTCGAACCACAGCCCGCCCGCCGAGCGCAGGTCCCACAGGTGCACCAGCGTCTCCAGGGCCTGCCGGCGGTGCCAGAACCGTACCGTCCCCGTCCACTCCCCCGCGGGCGCCGGGTCGTCCAGCAGCGTCTGGGTGGTCGCGTCCGGGTCGAGCGCGGCGAAGGTCTCGCGCAGCCCGGCCGCCTCCCGGGCGTAGCCGGCGCGGAGCTCGAAACCGTCGGTGGGAATCCGCACGGCGGGACGCTGCGCGGCGACGCCGCCTGCCCAGCGGTGGATCCACGCGAGGTGGTGGACCAGGTCGCGGACGCGCCAGTCGCCACAGGTCGGCACCGGGGCGTCCGGAGCGACGAGGTCGATGGTCGCCTCGAACTCGTCCTGGTAGCGGCGCAGTGCCGCGAGCTCGTCGACCTCCGGTCGCTGGCCGCTCATGCTAGGTGTCCGGGGCGCAGCCGCAGGACTGCCGGACCACGAGCGTCGTGGCGAAGGCTCGCGTGGCCAGCGGGTTGCCGAGCACTGCGGCGACCGCCGCCTCGGCCATCGCAGCCATCGGAACGCCCGCGGTGGTCAGCGACGGCACCGTGAACGCCGCCTCGGGCGAGCCGTCGAAGGAGGCGACGGCGATCCGGGCGGGAACGGCGACGCCGGCCTCGTGCAGGCCCGCGATCAGGCCGATGGCCTGCTGGTCGGCGGAGACGAAGACCGCGTCCGCAGCCGGGTAGCGGGCGAGCAGCTGGCCGGCGGCCTCGCGTCCACCAGCGGCCCCCCAGTACACCCGCACGATCTGGTCCGCGGGCAGCCCCCGCGCCTCGAGCGCGTCGCGCCAGCCGCGTTCGCGGTCGTCCCTCGGCTCGTCCGGGCGGTCGGGATGGTCCGAGCCGATCA
>JBDHZJ010000419.1:0-2713 GCA_039811825.1 Propionicimonas sp. | reverse complement strand
GCGCTTGTGGATGGGTTAGGGTGAGCCCACCTGAACCTTTGCAGGGGAACCCGGTGCAAGTCCGGGACTGACCCGCAACCGTGACGACGGCGCAAGCCGGCCAAGTCGGAATGCCTGCACAAGTTCTGGCTCATTTCACCAACCCGTCGTGGTACTGCGGGGAGCCGGACGCGCGCAGTGGCCGGATCAGCCGGAGTCCACGCGCGAAAGGATTCAGATGTCCTCATCCGTCAAGCGATGGTCTGCCGTCGGGACTGCGGCTGCCCTCGCACTGTTCGGCCTCACGGCCGCGACCCCTTCGGCCTACGCCGACATGACCGACGTGGCCACCAACCAGGCCGCCAACTACCTCGCGACCAACCTGCCGAAGAAGAGCAGCACCAGCGCGAACATCGATTCAGCGCTCGCGCTCGCGAGCACGGGACAGTGCACCTACGCCGCCCCGCTGCGCACGCTGGCGGGCCGGCTCGAGGACCAGGCCGCCTCCTACATCAAGGGCAAGCCCGCCGCCGCGGCGAAGCTCGCCATCGCCGTCGATGCGCTCGGGCTGGACCCGGAGCAGTTCGGTGGCAAGAACCTGGTCGCGGCCGTCACGAAGGACCTGCCGGCCAACGGCGACGTCGGCAGCTACCCCTTCTCGCAGTCGCTCGCGCTGATCGCCCTCGACCGGGCCGGAGCGACGATCCCCGACAGCATGGTCACCAGGCTGCTCGACGAGCAGAACGAGGACGGGTCGTTCGGCACCGACGACCCCGACTCGACCGCGCTGGCCATCACCGCCCTGCACGCGGTCGCCGACTCCACCGAGGAACAGGACGCCCTCGCCGACGCGATCGCCTGGGCGGTGTCCCACCAGACCGGGGAGGGGTACTGGGAGAACTACTCGCCCGTCGACTCCACCGGGCTGATGGGCGCGGCCGCCGCGCTCGCCGGTGAGGACGACACCGCCGCGGCCGCCCGCACGTGGCTGCTCGGCCAGCAACTCGACGACGGCGGGTTCGCCAACACGCTGGACGGCCAGACCTCGAACCTGATGGCCACCGCCGACGCGCTCTGGCTGCTCAGCGGCACCAGCTACTCCACCGCCTCCCTCGACCTGGCCTCCTGCGGCACCACTCCCCCGGCCCTGCCGACGGCGACCAGCTCGTGCTCCGGCGTCTGGGTACTCGTCGACCGCGGCAACGGGCAGACGACGACCCGGTGTGCGACCACCTTCGGCACCGGCGTCGAGGCGCTGGCGAGCGCCGGCCTCGCGGTCAAGACCTTCCCGACCGCCTTCGGCGACTCGATCTGCCAGATCCGGAAGTTCCCCGCCACGTGCGACACCGACTTCGCCACGGGGTACTGGAGCTACTGGAACGCCACCCAGAACGCGGACGGCACCTGGGGCGCCTGGACCTACGCTGCGACGGGCCCGGCCACGTCCACCCCGGCGCAGGGCGTGGCGGAGGCCCACCTGTGGATCCCGGCCAGCATCCCGTGGACCGCTGATCCGGCACCGACGCCCTCCGTGACGCCGCCCGCCGGCTACACCACCACGCCGACGCCCGTCATCACCGGCAAGGCGAAGGTGGGCAGGAAGCTGAAGGCCGTCGCGGGCACGTGGGAGCCGGCGCCGGACCGGTTCTCCTACCGCTGGTACCGCAACGGGAAGTCCATCAAGGGCGCCACCTCGAAGACCTACAAGCTGAAGAGGGCCGACAAGGGCAAGCGGATCAGCGTGAAGGTCACCGCCCGCGGCGACGGGCTGCAGACGCTGTCGGTGGTGTCTGCGAAGACCACGAAGGTACGGAAGAAGTGAGGCGTCTCCTCCTCGCGGCTGCGCTGACGGCGACCCTCGCCGCCGGCGCGGCCGCGTCCACCACCCAGGCGACCCCGCTGCCACAGGCCGCCACCTGCAGCGGGGTCTGGGTGGTGGTCGACTACGGGTCGCTGGGCGGCACCAGCACGAAGTGCGCCACCAGCTACGGCACCGGCACCAAGGCACTGAGGAACGCGGGCTTCAGCGTCACGCTGGACGACGGCTTCGTGCTCAAGATCAACGGCAAGCCGGGGAACCCCGACCCGAACACGGCGTACTGGTCGTACTGGCACTCCTCGCCGAAGGACGACGGGTCCTGGGGCGCCTGGTCGTACTCCAGCCTCGGGGCCGACGCCTACCACCCGACCACGGGCGACGCCGAGGGCTGGCGCTACCAGAAGCTCTCCGACGGCAAGGTACCGCCGGGCGTGAAGCCGCCCGTGGCCACGACGTCCACCCCGACCCCGACGCCGAAGCCCACGAAGACGACCACCAAGCCGTCCGCGAAGCCGAAGCGGACGGCGACGAAGACGGCGTCCGCGACGAAGACCGCGACCGCAACGAAGTCCGCCACCGCGGGGAAGACGGCGAAGGCCTCGGCCGAGGCGAGCGCGACCCCGTCCGCCACACCGGCAACCACCGCGGCCACGCCACTCGGCGCGGGCGAGGTGACCGCCGCGGCGGAGCAGGTGGACGCAGCGCCGCAGGACACGGGAAGCGGCAGCCCGATCGGGCTGGTCGCGGCCGGCGTCGTGATCGTGCTCGCCGGGGGCGGCCTCGGCGGCTGGTGGCTGTGGAAAGGACGGAAACCCTGACCTCACTGCACCCGTGGGCATGGTGGTGCTGGGCGATCGGCATCGGGATCGCCGTCAGCGGCACCACCAACCCGTTGCTGCTCGCGCTCATCGCCAC
>JBDHZJ010000418.1:0-2714 GCA_039811825.1 Propionicimonas sp. | reverse complement strand
ACCCGGCGCGTTACGGCGATGCAAATTGCCCCTGTGCGTCAGGGGCTTGACAGCGGCACAAGCGAAGACAACCGCAGGCAATCACAGATCGCGGTCAGGCGCGGTGGTCGAGCCCGATGTCGAGGACGCGTGCGGAGTGGGTCAGCCAGCCCACCGAGATCAGGTCGACGCCGGCTTCGGCGAGGGGCACGGCGGTCTCCGGAGTGATCCGTCCGGACGCCTCGGTGATCATCCGTCCGGCGACCATCGCCACCGCCTCGCGGAGCGTCTCGGGGCCCATGTTGTCCAGCAGGACGGCGTCTGCACCCACCTCGAGCAGTTCGCGCAACTGCTCGAGGGAGTCGACCTCCACCTCGATCCTGACCAGGTGGCCGACGTGGGCCCTCGCCGCGGTGACGGCGGCGGTGACGCTCCCGGCGACCGCGATGTGGTTGTCCTTGATCAGGACGGCGTCGTCGAGGCCGAAGCGGTGGTTGCTGCCGCCGCCGGCGACCACCGCGTGCTTCTGCAGCGCGCGCAGGCCCGGGATGGTCTTGCGGGTGTCGGCCACCCGTGCCTTCGTGTGGGCGATCGCATCCGCGATGGTGGCGGTGCCGGTGGCCACGCCGGAGAGGTGGCCGAGGAAGTTCAGCGCCACCCGCTCGCCGCTGAGCAGCCCGCGGGCGGGGCCGGTGGCGGTGCCGATCACGGTGCCGGGCTGGACGCGGATGCCGTCACCGAG
Source organism: Propionicimonas sp. (assembly GCA_039811825.1). Lineage (GTDB taxonomy): Bacteria > Actinomycetota > Actinomycetes > Propionibacteriales > Propionibacteriaceae > Propionicimonas. Next base: position 1,993 of record JBDHZJ010000418.1, on the reverse strand, counting down.
CAGGTCGGCGACCCGGATGCGGGGGTCGACGAGTTCCCAGGCGAGCCGGGCGCAGTCGGTGCCGGCCACCACGCCGGGTTCGCGCGCGACCAGCGCGACGGTGGCGGTGGCGTCGGGGGCGATGATCGCGTCGGTGGTCAGGTCGCCGGCGCGGCCGAGGTCCTCCAGCAGCGCCGCCCGGACCAGCGGCTCGATCACCAGCCGCGGCAGCGACCTCATCGGGCGCCCACCCCAGCCCCCACCACCGAGTTGTCAGAATCTGGTGCGCCTATAGCCGAACGAGATTCTGACAACTCGGCGGGTGGGGTCAGCACGTGGGCGGCTACCGGCGCGGTGGACGGGAAGTCGAGCCGGGTGTGGCCGCCGCGGGACTCCTCGCGGCGCAGTGCGGCCTCGACCAGCAGGTGGGCGACCAGGCCGGTGTCGTGGTTGCGGTACGGCGCGAGCGCGGCGAGCGCGGCACGCAGGCCGTCGGCGTCCCGGAGCACCCCGGCTCCGGCGCTGACGATCCGGCGGACCTCGTCGACCACCGGATCGGGTGTCCAGGTCGTCGGATCTGGGTACATGCGGGTGGGGAGTGGAGCCCCGGCGGAGACGCCGGCGGCCTGCCACGCCTGTGCGACCCAGCGTCCGCAGACCACGGCCTCGAGCAGGGAGTTGCTGGCCAGGCGGTTGGCGCCGTGCAGACCGGTGGACGCCACCTCGCCGGCGGCGTAGAGCCCCGGCAGGGTGGTGGCCCCGGTGCCGTCCACCAGCACGCCGCCCATGTGGTAGTGGGCGGCCGGACGGACGGGCAGCAGGTCCTTCGCCGGGTCGAGGCCGGACTCCCGCGCGGTCGCGTAGATCGAGCCGAACAGCTCGGCGAAACGCTCGCCGGGATCCTTCGTGGCGTCGAGGAACACCCGGTGCCCGGCCTGCAGCTGCGCCCACTCGGCGCGCGAGACCACGTCCCGCGCCGAGAGCGGGTTGCGCAGCACCCACTCGCCGAGCTCGTTGACCAGGATCGCGCCCTCGCCCCGCACGGCCTCGCTGACCAGCGGCATCGGGTCGATGCCCACGTCGAGGGCGGTGGGGTGGAACTGCACCATCTCGACGTCCCGCAGCACGGCGCCCGCCCGGTGGGCCAGGGCGAGGCCCTGCCCGCGCGAGGAGAGCGGGTTGGTGGTGTGCAGGTACAGCCCGCCGATGCCGCCGGTGGCGAGCAGGACGGTGTCGGTGCGCAGCTCGATCGTGCCTTCGGGGGTACCCACCAGCACGCCGGCGACGCGCCCCGCCTCAGTGAGGATCTCCAGCGCGGGGGAGTGGTCCCACAGCGACACCGACGGCAGCCGCCGGGCGGCGGCCACGACGGTCTCCAGCAGTTCGGCGCCGGTGCGGTCGCCGTGCGCGTGGACGATCCGCCTGCGGCCGTGGGCTCCCTCCAGCCCCAGCCGCAGGCGGCCGTCATCCCCCCGGTCGAACTCGGCGCCCTGCGCCGAGAGCCATTCGATCGCGTCGGGCGCGGCCCCGGTGATGGCGCGCACGACGTCCGGCTCGCACAGGCCGGCGCCGGCCGCGAGCGTGTCCTGGGCGTGCAGTTCGGGGTCGTCGTCGGGGCCGACCGCCGCGGCGATGCCGCCCTGGGCCCAGCCGGTGGACGTGCCGGTGCTGACCGCGCCGGCGCTGAGCACCACGCAGGGCAGCGGGCTGAGCTCGATGGCAGCGGTGAGCCCGGCGAGCCCCGCGCCGATGATGACCGGGCAGCCGGCCTCGACGACCTTGGTCATTTCGTCACCTTGACGGCCAGCATCCGCTCGACGGCGAGCCGCGCCCGGTCGGCGACGTCCTCGGGGACGGTGACCTCGTTGGTCATGGTCTCCAGCGCGTGCCGGATGCTGCCGAGCGTGTTGCGCTTCATGTGCGGGCACAGGTTGCAGGGCCGGACGAACTCGAGGTCGGGGTAGGCCTGGGCGACGTTGTCGCTCATCGAGCACTCGGTGATCAGGGCGACCTT
>JBDHZJ010000417.1:0-2717 GCA_039811825.1 Propionicimonas sp. | reverse complement strand
CTGTTCCTGCCGTTCGTGGCGGGCCAACTGTCCCGGCGCTGGACCGCCGGGTTCGTCACGTCCCATCCCCAGCTGAAGCTCGTCGACCGCGGCTCGATCGTCCTGGTCGTGTACTCCGCGTTCTCGGCCGGCATGCGTGAGGGCATGTGGACGCAGACCTCGTGGACGTCCCTGCTGGTGGTGCTGGCGGTCTGTGTCGTGATCCTCGCGATCATGCTCACCCTCACGTGGTGGACGGCGCGCCGGCTCGGTTTCAACCGCCCGGACGCGATCGCCATCCAGTTCTGCGGCACGAAGAAGTCCCTGGCCAGCGGCCTGCCGATGGCGGGCGTCCTGTTCGCCGGGCAGCCCATCGGCCTGCTGATGCTGCCCCTGGTGCTGTTCCACCAGGCCCAGCTGATGGCCTGCTCCGCGCTCGCCGGACGCTACGCCCGGCAGTCACCGGAAGCGGAGGTCGGCGACCACGGGTGAGTGGTCGGACGGGACGATCCCCGTCCAGGCCGGCACCCGGACCCCGCGGACCCGCTGCCAGCGGACCCCCGGGCCGGAGAGCACCGCCCAGGTGCGCACCGTCGTCCCCTCCGGCACCCAGACGTAGTCGATCCGCTGATCCTTGCGCCGGATGACCTTCGCCACCGGTTCGCCCGCGACGCTCGCCGCCATCAGCTGCAGCGAGCTGGCCCGCCGCACGTCCGAGGTGTCCTTCGCCGCCACCGCGTGCGCGTCCACGAGCCCGGCGGCCCGGAGCTTCACGAGGTGGTCGCGGTAGGTCGGCCGGGTCTCGTCGTCGCGGGCGTTGAAGTCACCCAGCAGCACCAGCGGCTCGAACAGACCGGGATCGAGCCGTCCGACAAGGTCCACGAGCCGGTCGATCGCCAGCGACCGCACCGCGGCGAGCTGCGGGGACTGCCAGGCGTGCGCGTGCAGGTCCAGCACCAGCACGGTGCGTCCCGAGACCCGGTCGCGCGCCCGCACCCAGTCGACATACCGGTCGAGGATCGCGCCCTGCTCGCCGGCCGTGTTCACCCGCTCGTTCCCGGTGGCGGCCACCTCGAACCGGGTGGTGCGCAGCGCGATCGCGTGGTTGTCCGGCCCGGGCAACCACGTGTAGCCGGTCAGGTGCTCCGTGATCCAGGCAGCCGATTCCGTCCCGTTCTGGAACTCCTGGAAGCCGACCACGTCCGGGTCGGCCAACTCGACCTTCGCGACCACGCCGGGCGCCCGCACCATCGGGTCCAGCTCGTCCCGGGCGATCAGCGGGAACCAGTCGTCGGGCACCGGCCCACCCAGCACGTTCCACGTCATCGCCCGCACCGACAGCGGCGGGCCGGAGACCTGCGCCGCGGTGGGCACGGGAGCGGTCGACGGCGGGGACGGGACCACCGCCCCGGCCGGTGTGCAGGCCACGAGCAGCGCAGCCAGCGCGAGCAGCCAGGCCCTGCCGCGCCGTCGCTCCTCCACGCGGGCAGGCTACCTCCCGTCCCAAGCCCCGGCCGCGCCGTACGATGAGCCAATGAGCCGCCCCGCCAGGTACGCCAAGGGCCTCGCCAAGCGCGAGGAGATCCTCACCACCGCCCTCGACGTGATCGCCCGCACGGGCTACGGCCGCACTTCGGTGCGCGAACTGGCCAACGCGGTCGGGCTCAGCCAGGCCGGCCTGCTGCACTACTTCGCGTCCAAGGAGGAGCTGTTCGCGGAGATCCTGCTCAAGCGCGACCAGGTCGACCACGACCGCAGCGAGCCGGAGGCGGGGTCCGAGATCGGCGCCCTGTCCAGCATCGTGCGGCACAACAGCGAAGTGCCGGGGCTCGTCCAGTTGTACGCGCGGTTCTCGGTCGAGGCCACCGAGTCCGGCCACCCCGCGCACGACGCGTTCGTGAACCGCTACGAGGCGGTCCGGGAGCTGCTGGCCGGGGAGATCACGGCGCGGCAGGCGGCCGGCACGCTGCCGCCCGACCTGGACGCACCCAGGATCGCCAACCTGCTCATCGCGGTCTCCGACGGGCTGCAGACGCAGTGGCTGCAGGACCCCGCCTTCGACATGGCCGACCACCTCGACTACCTGATCGACCTGCTCGGCCTGGGCCCGGCCGGCTGAACTACTGCAGCGGCTCCTGCTGCGGCTGCGGCTCGATCGCCGGCGCGGCTTCGGGTGGCAGCGCCCGCTCCGTGCCCGACGTGAGCGCGTTGCCGGGCTCCACGGTCGAGAGCCGCGCGGCGCGGCGTCCCTCCAGGGCCTCCGCCTCGGCGATCGCCTGCTGCACGGACGCGGCGGAGTTCGCCTCGTCCACCTTCTTCTGCGCCTCGATCTCGGCGAACACGTCCACCGGCTCGGGGGCCTCGAAGTCGCCCTGTTCCTCGTCCCCTGCGCCCGTGATGCCGGCCGCCACGGCGTTCCCCGCCACCTGGCCGAGCCCCTTCAGGGCGTCGTTCAGCTCGCTGGGGATGATCCACATCTTGTTGGCGTCGCCGCGGGCGAGGTTCGGCAGCATCCGCATGTACTGGTAGGCGAGCAGCGACTGGGTCGGCTTGCCCGCGTGGATCGCGCTGAACGTGGTGGTGATGGCCTGCGCCTCGCCCTCGGCACGCAGCATCGAGGCCTGCCGGTCGGCCTGGGCGCGCAGCACCGCCGACTCGCGCTCGCCCTGCGCCCGCAGGATGGACGCCTCGCGGTCGCCGGACGCGGACAGGATCATCGACTGCCGCTGGCCTTCTGC
>JBDHZJ010000416.1:0-2718 GCA_039811825.1 Propionicimonas sp. | reverse complement strand
TCCTCAGGGACCGATGCAGCCACCCCGGCGGGAAGCACCCGCTCCTCAGGGAGCGGTGCAGCCACCCCGGCGGGAAGCACCCGCTCCTCAGGGACCGGTGCAGCCGATCCCGCCGGCAGCACCCGGGCCTGCGGGACCGGGGCCCCCGAGGACCGCAGTTCGCCACGGGCCGCGTCCACCACTGCGGCGGCCGCGAGCACCTCGCCGGCCTGTTCGGGGCGCACGTCCACGGCGTCCAGCGCCGACAGGTAGCGGGACAGCTCGACCGCCAGCAGGGCCTCGACCCGGGCGTCCAGATCGGCCTTCGCCTTCTTCGCGAGCCGCCGTACGGCGTCTTCGCCGAAGATCGCCTCCAGCACCCGCTGGGCGAGCAGTGCGGTGCCACCGGCCACGCCCAGCTCGGCGCCGACCAGGCCGCCGGTCTGGCTGAACACGAGGATCATCAGGGCGACGCCGACGCCGTTCACGCCGAGCGCCCAGAACCGGGCCGTGGACTTCTTCGCCGCGCCCTCGCTGGCGACCAGGTCGAGCACGTCGCCCTGCCAGTCGCGGATCGCCTTCGACGCCGCCCGCGGGTACTCCCGCGACGCACGGCCGAGGTCGTCGGTCGCGCCGGAGGCGAGCACCTGGCGTCCGGCCGGGTGGGCCTGCCAGGCCGACTCGACCCGCCGGGCGGCAGCCTCGCCCTCCTCACGGATCAGCACCTCCAGCCCCGACTCGACGGCCACCTTCACCTCGAGCGCCTGCTTCGGCTCCCCCTTCACCGCGGCGACCACCCGGTCGCGCAGCCAGCCGATCTTCTGCTCGACCGCGCGGAAGAACTCGCCGGTGCCCACGAAGTCGTGCCAGCGGGCGAGTACCTCGCCACGCAGCAGCGTGCCGTCCGCGGTCTGTACGCCGATGCTGCGCACGGCCTCTGCGAACGTCGTCTCCGCGTCGGTGCGCAGCGTTTCCAGGCCCGCCGCCTGCTCCTCGATCGCCCTCGCCACCGCCGGGGCGTCGGACGCCAGCGCGTCGATCGCGCCGTCCAGGGTCTGCAGCACCACCTCGTTGCGGCTGACCGCGTCGGCGGCGAGGCCGGCCAGCCAGTCCCGGATGGGCGCGACGGCCGCGTCGGGCAGCAGGCCGTCGGCGTCCACCTCGGTCTCGGGGACGGCGAACAGTGGCGAGCGACCGAGCCCGCGCTGGCCCATCATCTGGCCGAGGTGGGCGGGCACCTCGTCCATCGCCGCGGGAGGTACCCGGTCGAGCACCACCGCCACCACGGCGTGCCGCTCGGCGGCCGAGCGCAGGTAGTCCCAGGGCACGGCGTCGGCGTAGCGGGCCGCGGTGGTGACGAACAGCCACAGGTCGGCGGCGGAGAGCAGCTGGGCCGCCAGCGCGCGGTTCTCGGCCACCACGGAGTCGACGTCGGGGGCGTCCAGGACGGCCAGCCCGCGCGGCAGCGAGGGTTCTGCCACGACCTGCAGCGTGCGGGGGTCGTGGGCGGTGCCGGTGCTGCGGGCGAGGCCGGGCAGGATCGCGTCCGAGGCGAACCAGGCGGCGTCCGCGGGGTGGTGCACGAGCACCGGCGAGCGCGTGGTCGGCCGGATCACGCCGGGCGCGCTCACCTCGCGACCGATCAGGGTGTTCACCAGCGTGGACTTGCCGGCCCCGGTCGAGCCGCCGATCACGGCCAGCAGCGGCGCGTCCAGCCGGGCCAGCCGGGGCAGCACGTAGTCGTCCAGTTGCGCCACCGCGCGACGGCAGCGGTCGCGCACGTCGGCAGCGGTCGGCAGGTCGAGCGGCAGGCGGACGCCGGACAGGGCCTCGCGGAGGCGCTCCAGGGAGGCGGTCAGCGTCTCGGCGACCATCGCGTCCCCTCCCTGCGCACTAGCCCTTCGGCGGCCCCCAGGTCGGGTCGACGGCCGAGTAACCAGGCGATCCTATCGGCGGCTGGCCGACCGGCGCTGGCCAGCTGCCCCCGATTCCGGCAGGTCCGGGGTAGGAGGGCGGCGCATAGGTCACCGGCTTCGGCCTGCGCAGCCTCGGCAGGCTCAGCCGCAGTCCGCGTGGATCGTCGATGGCCACCCCGCGCAGCCCCTTCGCCTGCTCGACGAGGTACCGGGCCCGCACGGTCGCGGCCTCGTCGTAGATACCGCGCACCTGCCCGTCGCGCAGGTAGGCGAGCTCGGTGAGGATCCGCTCCAGCCGGACGGTCGCGAGCAGCACCTTCCAGCCGCGGGTGGCGGCCACCATCACCGCCCACCAGCGCAGCCGCTGCCTCGCGAACACCACCGGGTCGCTCGCCGGCAGCCAGCCGAGTTGCGCGTAGTCGCCGAGCCGGCTGGCCAGCACCCGGCCCTGCAGCAGCACCTGGCGCACGACGTAGACGATCGCCGCGACCACCATCGGTACGGCGACCAGCCAGTAGAGCATCACCTGGCCCTGCTCGCTGTTCAGGCTGGCCTGGGAGTTGAAGATCATGTGCAGCAGCGCTGCCGCCCCGTAGCCGGCGAGCGGGGCCAGCACGCGCACCACCTTGCTGCGGGTGCGCAGCGCGACGGCCACGCCGATGCCGGTCATCATGGTGAACAGCGGATGCCCGAAGGCGGTCCAGAAGCCGCGGAGCTGGACGAGTTGCTCGATCGCAGCCGTGGCGTCCCCGACCCCGATGTTCTCCGAGGAGTACACGATCGCGCGGGAGTAGTAGATGATGTTCTCGGTGAACGCGAAACC
>JBDHZJ010000415.1:0-2720 GCA_039811825.1 Propionicimonas sp. | reverse complement strand
ACACCACGACCACCGAGGGCGGCGGCGACGTCAGCATCATGCCGCAGGACAACGCGACCGCCCTGCAGGCCTTCTCCGCCGGCGAGATCGACGGGGCGTGGGTGCCCGAGCCGTGGGCGACCCGGATGGTCGCCGAGGGCGGCGGCCACGTGCTGGTGAACGAGGCCGACACCTGGCCGGACAAGGAGTTCGTGGTCACGAACGTGATCGTCCGGACCGACTTCCTCGACCAGCACCCCGAGCAGGTCAAGGCCGTGCTGGCCGGGCTGCTCGACTCGCTCGACTACATCGCGGCCAGTCCGGACGAGGCGAAGCAGGCCGTGAACGACCAGCTCGAGGCGTTGACCGGCAAGCCGATGGACTCGGCCGTGCTGGACGCCGCCTGGAAGAACGTCACCTTCACCTACGACCCGCTGTCCAGCACCCTGCGCGAGGGCGCGGCGCACGCGGTCGACGTGGGCCTGCTCGAATCCCCGGACCTGTCCGGGCTGTACTCCCTGGACATCCTGAACGGCCTGCTCTCCGAGCGGGGCGAGGAAGGGGTGAGCGACAAGTGAGCCGCGAGGATCGACCGGCGCTGGTCGTAGACGACGTCACCAAGGTCTTCGGTGGCGCCCAGCCGACCACCGCGCTGAGCCGGGCCAGCCTGACCGTCGCCGAGGGCGAGTTCGTCTGCCTGCTCGGTCGCTCCGGCTGCGGCAAGAGCACCCTGCTGTCCATGATCGCCGGGCTGGCGCAGCCCACCTCCGGCAGCATCGACACCCTCGGCAACCGGGTCGGGATGATGTTCCAGGACGCCAACCTGTTCCCGTGGCTCACCGTGGCCGGCAACATCGAACTGGCCCTGCGCCTGTCCGGCGTGCCGCGGCACGACTGGCCCGCCCGGGTGGCCGAACTGCTCGAGATCGTGCAGCTGCCGGACGCCCGCGACAAGCGGCCGCACGAGTTGTCCGGGGGCATGCGGCAGCGGGTCGCGCTGGCCCGCTCGCTGGCCCAGGAGTGCCGGATCCTGCTGATGGACGAGCCGTTCGCCGCCCTCGACGCCCTGACCAGGGACGGCATGCACGAGGAGATCGAGCGGATCTGGTCCGAGCGGGGCATCACCGTCGTGTTCGTCACCCACAACGTCCGCGAGGCCGCCCGGCTGGGCGACCGCGTCGTGATCATGAGCCCCTCCCCGGGCCGGATCGTCGACGAGGTGCGGATCGACCTGGCCCGGCCGCGCCGGATGGAGGCCGCGGAAGTCGCGGCGGAGTCCGGCCACCTGCACGAGCTGATGGACCGCCACGACCTGGCGGCGGAGAGGATCGCGTCATGACCGCGACACTGGAGAGGACGGCACCGGCCCGGCCGGCAACGCCGGAGCGGGTGCCTGCTGCGGTGCCGGCCCCGGGCCCGCGGCTGCCCCGCAAGGTGTGGAACAAGGTCTGGCCTGGGCTGCTGGCCGTCGCGCTGGTGGTGGCCGGCTGGCAGCTCGTGTTCTGGTCGGGCTGGAAGCCCGACTACGTGCTGCCGTCCCCGGCGGAGGTCGGCGGCGAACTGGCCGCGTTCCTGGTCGAGCCCAAGTTCTGGCAGGCGCTCGGCAATACCCTGCTCCGGGCCGTGCTCGGGTTCGCGACGTCGCTGGCGCTCGGCACCGCGCTGGGCATCGCCGTGTCGGCGTCCCGGGTGCTGCGGGCCGCGATCGGCTCGCTGCTCACGGGCTTGCAGACCATGCCGTCCATCGCCTGGTTCCCGTTCGCGATCCTGCTGTTCGGGCTGACCGAGAACGCGATCATGTTCGTCATCGTGCTCGGTGCGGCGCCCTCGATCGCCAACGGCCTGATCTCCGGCATCGACGACGTGCCGCCGCCCCTGCTGCGTACCGCGCAGGTGCTCGGGGCGCGCGGGGCGACGCTGTACCGCCACGTGATCCTGCCGTCCGCGCTGCCGACCTACGTGGCCGGGCTCAAGCAGGGCTGGGCCTTCGCCTGGCGCTCCCTGATGGCCGGTGAGCTGCTGGTGATCATCGCGTCCAAGCCGTCCCTCGGCGTCCAGCTGCAGTTCTACCGCGAGTTCGCGAACGCGTCGGCCCTGATCGCCACGATGATCGTCGTGCTCGCGCTCGGCATGGCTTTCGACGCGGTGTTCAGCCGGCTGTCCGCGGTCGTGCGCGAGCGGCGTGGTCTGGGGGCGACCTTGCTCTGACCTCCCTGATCCCGTGTGGTGTGCCGTTGGGGGAGGCTCACCACTAGGGTGGACCGCACAACCGGCGCCGCATGGCGGTGCGCCCGGTTGTGCGGGACAGGCAGGAGGTGGGGCCATGCAGGTGACGGCGCGTACCGAGTACGCGCTGCGTGCCATGGCCGAACTCGCCGCCCAGCCGGACCGTCCGTTCTCCCGCAACGACCTGGCCGACGCGCAGGAGCTGCCCGGCAAGTTCCTGGAGTCGATCCTGCGCGACCTGGTCCGCGAGGGCCTGCTGGTGTCCCGGCGGGGCACGGGCGGGGGCTTCCAGCTGGCGAAGCCGCCGGCGGAGATCTCGCTGGCCGCGGTCGTCCGGGCCGTGGACGGGCCGCTGGCCGCCGTCCGCGGCATCGCGCCCGAGGGGGCGGTGTACCCGGGTCCGGCGAAGTCCCTCACCGAGGTGTGGGTGGCCGTGCGTGCGGCCGTCCGGATGATCCTCGAGGACACGACCGTCGCCGACCTCGTCTCCGGCGAGCTGCCCGACCACGTGCGCC
>JBDHZJ010000414.1:0-2720 GCA_039811825.1 Propionicimonas sp. | reverse complement strand
TCGCCCCATTCCTGCCAGCGATCGAGGTCATCCGTGTCCGCAACCCTGTTCCTTTCCGGCGTCGCCGCGTCGTTCGGTGCCCATGCGCTGTTCGCCGGGCTGGACGCCACCGTCGCGCCCGGCGGCGTCACCGCGCTGGTCGGCCCGAACGGGTCCGGCAAGACCACGCTCCTGCGGATCGTCGCCGGCGAGCACGCCCCGGACGGCGGCACCGTCCGGCTGGCCCCGCCGGACGCCGCGGTGGGCTACCTGCCACAGTCGCCTCCGGCACCGGCGGAGACGATCCTCGGTTACGCCCGGCGGCGGACGGGGGTGGGCCCGGCGCAGGCGGCGTTCGAGGCCGCGGCGGACGGGCTCGCGTCCGGCGTGCGAGGGGCGGACGAGCGCTACACGCGCGCTCTCGACCACTGGCTGGCCCTCGGCGGCGCCGACCTTGAGGTGCGGCTCGCCGAGGTGCTGGCCCGGCTCGACCTGGCCGTCGAGGTCGACCGGCCGCTCGGCACGCTGTCCGGCGGGCAGGCCGCGCGGGCCGGGTTGGCGTCCATCCTGGTCAGCCTCTACGACGTGCTGCTGCTCGACGAACCCACCAACAACCTGGACGCCGACGGGCTCGACGCCCTCACCGGCTTCGTCTCCGGGCTCACCGGGCCCGTGCTGGTGGCGTCCCACGACCGGGCGTTCCTCGACGCGGTGGCGACCTCCGTCCTCGAACTCGACTACCACCAGCAGGCCGTCCACAGCTGGGCCGGTGGCTGGAGCGACTACCGCGCCGCGAAGGCGCTCGAACGCAGCCGGGCGGTGGACGCGTACGCGGCGTACGCCGAGCAGCGCGCCGGGCTCGTGGAGCGGGCCCGGCGGCAGAACGAGTGGGCGCGGCAGGGACGCGCGAAGGCGGGCCGGCTCGGCCCGCACCAGCAGCTGGCGAAGAAGGCCGCCGAGGACGCCGCGCGCAAGCTCGACCAGCGCGCGGCCCGGGTGCGGGACGCCGTCGACCGGCTGCCCGAGGTCGAGCAGCCCCGCAAGGAGTGGGAACTGCGCTACTCGATCACCCCGGCACCCGAGCCGGCGGACGTGGTGCTCACCCTGGACGGGGTCGTGGCGGGCGCGGGCGGCTTCCGGGTGGGGCCGGTCCAGGCACAGGTCGTCCGGGGCGACCGGGTGGTGCTCGCGGGGCCGAACGGCTCCGGCAAGTCGACGCTGCTCGACACCGTGCTCGGCGGGCGCCGCGCGCCGTCCGGCCGGATCTCGTGGGGGACGCGGGTGGTGCTCGGCACGATCGACCAGGGCCGCGACGTGATCACCGGTCCCGACAGCCTGCTCGACGTGGTCGCCCGGGCGCTCGACGAACCGGATCGGGCGTCCGTCCGCACGCTGCTGGCGAAGTTCGGCCTCGGCGCCGAGCACATCGGACGCCCGTGCGGGGGCCTCTCCCTGGGCGAGCGGACGCGGGCGGCGCTCGCCGTCCTGCAGGGCCGCGCGGTGAACGTCGTGGTGCTCGACGAGCCGACCAACCACCTCGACGTGGCCGCGATCGAGCAGCTCGAGTCCGCCCTGGTCGCGTTCGGCGGGACCATCCTGATCGTCACCCATGACCGGGCCCTGCGTGACGCGCTCGCCCCGTCCGCCACCTGGGAGTTCGATCGCCGCGGTGACCGGAGCTCCGTGGCGGTGAACCGGAACGGGGACGGTTCCGTGAACCGGAAAGGAACCGTCCCCTGAACCGGAAAGGAACCGTCCCCGCGAACCGAGGGGGACGGTTCTTCTTCAGACGAATGGCTTAACCGGCCGGAAGGGGACGGTTCTCGTTCAGACGGATGACTTAACCGAACCGGAAAGGAACCGTCCCCGTCGTTCACGGGGACGGTTCCTTTCCGGTTCAGAAGGCGAGCAGCGAGAGGCTGCCGATCCGGGCCGGATCGAGCAGGCGGGCGAACAGCAGGGCCGACCCCGCCGTGCCGACGAACAGGCCCAGGCAGGCGTCCGCGCGCAGGCCGGACGGCCAGTCCAGCGGGTCGGCCGGCGCCAGCCGGACCAGGTCGGACGCGATCCTCCGGGCCGCGGCCAGGTGATCGGCGTCCGGCCACACCTCGCCCGCGAGCACCAGCACGTCCAGTGGTGCCGCGAGCCCGTGGCACAGCGTGAGCCCGCCGGGGATCGCGCCGAAGCCGTCCGCCCGGGCACGGGCCACCGCGCGGGTGAGCTCCAGCCCGCAGGCCAGCACCCCCGCGTGCGCCTCGGCCGCGATCGCGTCGGCGGGGTAGTCGAGGGCGGTGCCGAGCTGCAGCAGCCGCAGCCGCACCGCGGCGATCCCTGCCGCACCGTGGCACCACAGCACCGGGCAGCCGGGCGGGCCGTCACCGCGCAGGTCCGGCCAGCCGCCGGACGCCGGGTCGAACCAGGCCGCCTCCCAGCGCAGTCCCCCCGCGATCAGGGGTGCCGCCGCCGGCGCCACCTCCGGGTACGCGGCCGCCGCCTCAGCCAGGGCCAGCACCACGCCCGAGACGCCGTGCGCCAGGCCGCAGAGCGGCTGGTCCCCGCCGGGTTCGGGCCAGCAGGCGAATTCGCCGTCCCACCGGGCAGCCCCGGCGAGCGCGTCCACGAGCGCAGCGACGGCAGCCGGATCAGCGTTCGAGCGGACCAGCGCCAGCAGGTCGCCGGCCAGCCCCCCACCGAGGTCGGAGCCCCGGCCGGGCCTCGACAGGCTCAACCCGCCGAGGCCG
>JBDHZJ010000413.1:0-2745 GCA_039811825.1 Propionicimonas sp. | reverse complement strand
ACGCGGTACACGGTGGCCTGGATCGACATGTTGTCCCACCGCGACGGATCGCCGAACTGGTCGTTCTTGCCCAGCACCGACCAGAACACCAGCGAGTCCGCGGGGAACAGCGCGAACCCGATCGCGGTCACCAGCGCGAAGCTGCCGGTCGCCATCGCCGCCTGCCGGCGCTGGCCGGTGACCAGGTAGTAGGGCACGAAGACCATCGGGAACACCTTGATCGCACCGGCGACGCCGACTCCGACGCCCTGCCACCGGCGCGGCAGCAGCCCGGCCGTGTCGACCAGCGTGAGGGCCACGATGAACAGGGTCAGCTGGCCGACGTTGAGCTGGGTGATGAAGGGCATCGACAGGATCAGGGCGGTCGCGGTCAGCCCGTACAGCCCGAGCTGCTGGCGTCCCATCTCGACGCCGCGGGCGGCCAGGCCGCGCTGCGTGACCAGGTACGCCAGCCCGAGCCCGACGGCGAGCGTGACCGCGGACCAGACCTGGTTCCCGACCACCACCGGCAGGCCGCCCAGCGGGGCGATCGCCAGCAACGCGATCGGCGGGTAGGGCAGGGACGCGAACAGTGGCTGGCCGGCGACCGCGACCACCGTGGCGGCCCGGTAGTAGTCGAGATCGATGAACTCCTTCGGCGGGGACACCGTGAAGGTCCAGGCCCACCAGGCCGCGATGACGCCGGCGAGCAGGGTCAGGCCCAGCACGGCCGGGAGCCAGCGCGGCGCGGGCCGGCGCTCCGGCACGGTCTCGCTCACTCCGGCTCCCGTCGTTCGGCTGGCATCATCATGCCGAACTCCTGCGTCCGGACGGCGGCGCACACCCCGGCCGGTCGCCATCCCGGGCGCGTACAGTGCCGACATGCCCGAGGGGGATGTCGTCCACCGCACGTGTGCCCGGCTGCACGAGGCGCTCGCCGGACGGACCCTGCTCGCCGCCGAACTGCGCTGGCCCGGCCTGTCCACCGCGGACCTGGCCGGCGCGACCGTCACCGAGGTCGTCCCGCGGGGCAAGCACATCCTGATCCGCCTCGACACCGGCTGGACGCTGCACTCCCACCTGAGGATGGAGGGCCAGTGGCGGATCGAGCGCACGGTCGACCCGCCCTCCCGACCCCTGAGGAGCCGTCGAGAGCTTGCGAACGGCGGCGTCACCCCCCGACCCCTGAGGAGCCGTCGCGAGCTTGCGAACGGCGGCGTCACGAAGGGCGCCGGCAACCCCGACGTGCGCGCGATCCTGGTCGCCGAGCCCTGGACGGCGCTCGGCCTGCGGCTGGGCCGGCTCGACCTGGTCCGGACGGCGGACGAGCGCAGCGTGGTCGGCCACCTCGGCCCGGACATCCTCGCCACGGACTTCGACGCCACGACCGCTGCGGCCAACCTCACCCACACCGGCGGTCCGATCGGTGCCGCGCTGCTCGACCAGCGCAAACTCGCCGGCATCGGCACCGTCTGGGCGAGCGAGTCGCTGTTCGCCGAGCGGCTCAACCCGTGGGCGGAGGTGTTGTCTGACGATGAACTACGCCGATTGGTCGAGCGGGCGCGCCGAATGATGCTGGCCAGCCTGGCCGGCCACGGCGAACCCCGCGTCCACGGCCGCTCGGGACGCACGTGCCGCCGCTGCGGCAACACCGTCCGGGTCGCGCAGATCGGCCCGCCGACCCGGGAGCGGGCGATGTTCTACTGCCCGACGTGCCAGGGCGGCCTGGCGCCGAACGACGACGGCCGTCCGATCGCCCCGCTCGGCGCGCGCCGCCGGACCTGACCGCCGGGAATTGGGGACGGTTCCGAACGGTCCGGCTTTTCCACAATTTTGAACGCCGTTCAACGAACTGTGGATAACCCGGACCGTTCGGAACCGTCCCCACCACCGTTCACCCGGAGGAAATCTCATTCACCACCCGGGGAAACCTTCACTCGGCAGGGTCTTGCTCCGTAGGATCACAAGATCCCGTCCCCAGGAGCAGACCATGAGAACACTGCTGTTCGCGCCCGTCGTGGCGCTCGCCCTCGCCGCCGCACCACTGGCGGCACCGCCCGCCTTCGCCGCCGATGGCCACGTCGTGATCAACGAGGCCTACGTCAACGGCGGCAGCACCGGCGCCACCTACCTGAACAAGTACGTCGAGCTGTACAACCCCACCGGCTCCGCGGTCTCGCTGGACGGCTGGTCGCTGCAGTACCGCTCGTACTCCGGCACCGGCGCCGCGCTCGCCACCGCGCTGAGCGGGTCGATCCCGGCGAAGGGCTACTACCTGATCGAGGGCACGGCGAACTCCTCCAACGGCGCCGACTGGACGACCACCGTCACGCCGGACGCCACCGTCTCCACCTCATGGTCGGGCAACAGCAACGGCGGCACGCTGATCCTGGCCAGCACCACCACCGCGCTGAGCGTCCCCACCGGCTCCGTGGTCAGCGACGCTGACGAGATCGTCGACCTGCTCGGCTACACGAAGTCGAACACCTTCGAGACCACCGTCGAGGACGCGGCCGGCTCGGTCACCACGGCGTTCACCCGCACCGACGGCGCCGACACCGACGACAACGCCGCCGACTTCAGCTCCACCAGCGACTTCGCGCCCACGAACAGCGCCGGCGACACGTACGGCGGCACCGATCCCGGCGACCCCGGGACGACGATCACCCCGATCCACGAGATCCAGGGCACCGGGGACGCCAGCCCGCTGGTCGGGCAGACGGTCACCACCACCGGCTTCGTCACCGCCGCGTACGCCACCGGCGG
>JBDHZJ010000412.1:0-2754 GCA_039811825.1 Propionicimonas sp. | reverse complement strand
CTGGATCGCCCCGGCGACCGCCAGGCCGACCAGCGCGGCCGTGGTGTCGCGCACCTGGGTCTCGCCGTCGATCAGCAGCCCGGCGTCGGCGACGCCCATGGCCGGTGGTGCGAACGCCACCGGCACCTCCAGCGGTGGGCGGTCGGGCACCTCGGCGACCTGCATGCCGCCGCGGGGCGGGAACGTTCCGGGTGGCAGGTCGGCCCAGCGGTAGTCGGCGGACCGCCTGCGGGTGTACCCCCAGCCCAGCAGCGGCACAAGTGCCGCGGTACCCACGATGCCGCCGAGACCCCAGGCGACCAGTCGCATTCCCGCCGCGTCGGCGTTCTCGACCTGGATCGGGGTGTTGTTGCTGACCAGCCCCGGGGAGATCTTCACCGAGACGGTCATCACCTCGCCGGTCGGGATGTCACTCGCGGCAAACGTCGCCACGTCCGCGGAGATCGTGCTGGTCGCGCAGTCGCCCGTGTTGCCCGGGGTGGCGACCGAGCAGAACACGTCCTGCGCACCGCCCGGGACGGTGATCTTCGCACTCGCCTCGACGATCGTGGGCATCGAGGCGCCGCTGACGTCCCAGTACAGCTCGTCGTAGCTGCCGGAGGTCCGCAGCAGTCCGGCGACCCGGTAGCTCAGCACGTAGGTGGCGGTCGCCGCGGCGATCGTGCGGTCGGCCGAGCCGACCCGGATCCGCAGGTAGGTGTTGCGGCCGCTGCCCTGCTCGCTGGTGTTCAACTCGGTCGAGACGCCGGGCGTGGGGCTGGTCACCCGCACGTCGTCGACCCGGTAGACGACGTCGTGGTCGTTGCCGTCCGGTTCCCGGGTGATCAGGGTGCGCTCCAGGCCGTGGCGTCCCGACGAGGCCCCGAACCGCAGCACGATCGTCTCGGTGACGTTCACGTAGCCCTGGGTGTCGACCGTGGCGACCACGTCGAACCGGTCGAACGCGTCACCGGAGGCCGCCCGGGCGGAGGGTGCGGACGCCAGCAGCGACCAGCAGGCGATCAGAAGGGCGGCGAGCGCGGCCAGCCAGCGGCCGGGCGCCCGCCCGGTCACCGCTCGCCCCGGTTGCGCGCGGCGAGTTCGCGTTGTGCGTCGCGATCGGCGTCCCGCGCGGCGATGGTCTGGCGCTTGTCCCAGTCGCGCTTGCCGGTGGCGATCGCCAGTTCGACCTTGGCGTAGCCGTCGGAGAAGTAGATCGCCAGCGGGATGATCGTCCGGCCGGACGCGGAGGTCTCGCGGTCGAGCTTCGCGATCTCCTTGCGGTGCAGCAGCAGCTTGCGGGTGCGGCGCGTGGCGTGGTTCTTCCAGGTGCCGAAGGCGTACTCGGGGATGTGCGCGTTGCGCAGCCACACCTCGCCGTCGTCGACGGTCGCGAACGCGTCCGCCAGGGACGCCCGGCCCGCACGCAGCGACTTCACCTCGGTGCCGGTGAGCACGATGCCCGCCTCGAACCGGTCGTGCAGGTGGTAGTCGTGGTGGGCCTTGCGGTTCTGGGCCACCATGATCCGGCCCTGTGGTCGCGGCATGACGGCTCCTCTCCCCTCGTATCCGGCCGCCCACCCTACCAATCCCCGCGCTTTATCCGAGTTGTCAGAGTTTGCGCGCGCTCTGGCGCGCGCAAACTCTGACAACTCGGGGATCAGGGGGTCACAGGTAGCGCATCGGGTTCACGCGGACGCCGTTGCGGTAGATCTGCAGGTGCAGGTGGCAACCGGTGCTCAGACCGGTGGTGCCGACATAGCCGACGATCTGGCCCTGCTTCACCTTCTGGCCCACCTTGACGACGATCCTCGACTGGTGCGCGTAGCCGCTGGCCAGCTGGGCGCCGAACATCTTGCCGTAGCTGATCACGGTCCAGTTGCCGAAGCCGTAGGTGGTCCAGCCGGCCTGCACGACCTTGCCGTTCGCCATCGCCCGGATCGGCGCACCGCACGAGGCGCCGAAGTCGGTGCCCCAGTGCATCCGCCAGTAGTGCAGGATCGGGTGCAGCCGCATGCCGAACGGCGAGCCGGCCGGGGCGTTCACCGGCTTGATGAAGCCGCCCTTGTTGACGATCTTGTAGTAGGAGCGGCGCAGCTTGGCCGTGATCCGGGCCTCCTGCTTCTCCAGCGCCGCGTACTGCGCCTTGCTCGCCTCGAGCTCGTCCTGCGCCTTCGCCTTCAGCTTCGCGTTCTCGGCGACCAGCCCCTTCAGGGCCGCCTTCCGGTCGGTGATCTCGCGCGTGAGCGCGGCCACCTCTGCGACATGGGCGGCGCTGGCGTCCTTCTTGTCGGTGAGGGCGGCCTCGGCGTCCGCGCTCACCGAGCGGGCGGCCTCGAGGTCGGCCTGCAGCTCGCTGAGCCGGTCGAGCTGGCTGGTGGAGCTGTCGAAGATCGTGTTCGCCCACTGCACCCTCTGGGACAGCTGCTCGGCGGTCTCCGAGCCGAACACGAGGCTGAGCCCCTGCAGGTCGGTGTGCCGCTGGTAGGCGGTGCGGACGGCGGCGCCCACGAGCGACCGCTGCGCCTCGACGTCCGCCTGCGCCTTGAGCACCGCGGCGGCGGCCTCGTCGAACGCGGCCTGAGCCGTCTCGAGGTCGGCGGCGACGCCGGCGTCCTGCGCCTTCGCCTGCGCCAGCCGCTTCTTCGCGTAGGCCAGCTCCGACCTCGCCTTGTCCAGCGCGGACTCCGACGCCTGGAGCTTGTCCTCGGCGCTCGAGACCGCCTCCTTGTTCGAGGAGACGTCCTTCTTCGCCTGGACGAGTGCCTTGCGCAC
>JBDHZJ010000411.1:0-2775 GCA_039811825.1 Propionicimonas sp. | reverse complement strand
CACTCCAAGTGGGCCACCACCAAGCACAAGAAGGCGGCCATCGATGCCAAGCGCGGCAAGCTCTTCGCCAAGCTGATCAAGAACATCGAGGTCGCGGCGCGCACCGGTGGGCCTGACCCCTCGGGGAACCCGACCCTGTACGACGCGATCCAGAAGGCCCGCAAGAACTCGGTGCCGGTGGACAACATCGACCGCGCGGTGAAGCGTGGCGGCGGCGTCGGCGGCGACGCGGTCGACTACATCGAGATCATGTACGAGGCCTACGGCCCGGCCGGCGTGGCGATCCTGATCGAGTGCCTCACCGACAACCGGAACCGGTCCGCGTCCGACGTGAAGGTGGCGGTCACCCGCAACGGCGGCACCATGGCCGACGTCGGTTCGGTGTCGCGGATCTTCGACCGCAAGGGTGTCGTCGAGGTCGCGAAGGACCAGGGCGGGAAGACCCTCACCGAGGACGACCTGCTCGAGGCCACCCTGGACGCCGATCCCGAGGACGTCGCCGACGACGGGGAGAGCTTCAAGGTGGTCAGCGATCCCAGCGTGGTGGTGGACGTGCGCAAGGCCGTCCAGGCCGCCGGCCTCGACTACGAGTCCGCCGAGGTGCACTTCCTGCCGCAGTACCACCAGGCGATCGACAGCAAGGACCACGCGGAGAAGCTGTTCAAGCTCCTCGACGCGATCGAGGACCTCGACGATGTCCAGACCGTCTACAGCAACGAGGACGTCCCCGACGAGATCAGCGCCCAGCTCGACGCCGACGACTGACCCGCCGGGGCGGCGTGCCTCGACCGGACGGGGGAGTGTGCCCGCTAGGATCCGAACAGTTGTTCGACGGACGGGAAGCGGGCGATGCGCGTACTCGGAGTGGACCCGGGCCTGACCCGGTGCGGGGTCGGCGTGGTCGAGGGCACCCCGGGGCGGCCGCCGAAGCTGGTCGCTGTGGGGGTCGTGAGCACGCCCAGCACCCTGGAACTGCCGCAGCGGCTGCTCCGGATCGAGGCCGGGCTCACCGAGTGGGTCGCCGAGCACCGCCCCGACGTGGTGGCCGTCGAGCGGGTCTTCGCCGACCAGAATGTGCTGTCGGTAATCGGGACGGCCCAGGCGGCAGGGCTCGCGATGCTGGTGGCGGCCCGCGCCGGACTGCCGGTGCACACCCACACGCCCACCGAGGTGAAGGCGGCGATCACCGGTTCCGGCCGTGCCGACAAGGCCCAGGTGGGCACCATGGTCGCCCGGATCCTGAAGCTCGACGCGGCACCGCGCCCCGCCGACGCCGCGGACGCCGTGGCGCTCGCGATCTGCCACCTGTGGCGGGGGGCCGGGGCGGACCGGATCGCGCAGGCGCTGGCGCGGAGAGGGGCGAGCGCGTGATCGCACAGCTGACCGGCACGGTGGCCGCGGTCGGCGGCACCTGGGTGGTGGTGGACCTGTCCGGGTTCGGGCTGAAGGCGCTCTGCACGCCGGCCACGGCCAGCCGGGCGGCGGTCGGCGAGACCCTCACCCTGCACACCTCGCTGGTGGTGCGCGAGGACTCGCTCACGCTGTACGGGTTCGCCGAGCCGGGGGAGCGGGACTGCTTCGAGCTGGTCCAGGGCGCCAGCGGGATCGGGCCCAAGATCGCCCAGGCCGTCGTGTCGGTGTTCAGCCCCGACGAGTTCAGGGCAGCGGTCAGCGCGGCCAACATCGCCGCGCTCACCCGCGTGCCCGGCATCGGCGCGAAGGGCGCGCAGCGACTCGTCCTCGAACTGAAGGACAAGGTCGCCCTGCTCGCCGGCACGAGCGCCCCCGCGGGCACAGCCGTGGTGGACGGTGGCTGGCGCGACCAGGTGCGGGCGGGCCTGGAGGGCCTGGGCTACTCCGGACGCGACGCCGAGGCGGCGTGCGAACGGGTGGCCGGCCTCGCCGAGGAGAACCCCGCCACCCCGGTGGCCGTCCTGCTGCGCGCGGCACTGCGCACGCTGGCGAAGTGACCGCGGCCGCGCGGGTGTCTGGCAGAGTGTCCGACGTGCAGCCCGACGACACCGATCCGCTCGACCCGTACGTCCACAGCGACGAACAGGCCGCCGAGTCGGCGCTGCGCCCGGCCAGCCTGGCCGAGTTCGGCGGCCAGCAGCGGGTGAGCGACCAGCTGGGCCTCGTCCTCGCCGCGGCCCGGCACCGGGGCGCCACGCCCGACCACGTGCTGCTCTCCGGTCCGCCGGGGCTCGGCAAGACCACGCTGGCCATGATCATCGCCGCCGAGATGGGCGCGCCGATCCGGATCTCCTCCGGCCCGGCCATCCAGCACGCGGGCGACCTGGCCGCGATCCTGTCCGGGCTGACCGAGGGCGAGGTGTTCTTCCTCGACGAGATCCACCGGATGTCCCGGCCGGCCGAGGAGATGCTCTACCTGGCCATGGAGGACTTCCGCGTGGACGTGGTGGTCGGCAAGGGGCCCGGCGCCACGGCGATCCCGCTGGACATCCCCCGGTTCACCCTGGTCGGCGCCACGACCCGCGCCGGGCTCCTGCCCGGTCCACTGCGGGACCGCTTCGGCTTCACCGCCCAGCTCGACTTCTACGCCGCCGACGACCTGGAGAAGATCCTGCGCCGCTCCGCCGCCCTGCTGGGCATCGAGCTCGACCCGGCCGCGGGCGTCGAGATCGCCTCCCGGTCCAGGGGTACCCCCCGGATCGCGAACCGGCTGCTGCGCCGCGTGCGCGACTACGCCCAGGTGAAGGCGGACGGACGGCTGACCCGGCCGGTGGCGTCCGCGGCGCTCGAACTGTACGAGGT
>JBDHZJ010000410.1:0-2783 GCA_039811825.1 Propionicimonas sp. | reverse complement strand
TGTCGTGGCACTGGGTGTTCTGGTCGGTGCTGCCGCTGATGGCGGTGGGCGGCGCCCTGGTCGTCGGGCCGCTGCGGCGACTGGACCTGCCGCCGGCCGCCGACCTGCCCGCCGCACCGCGCCAGTTGGTCTGGGCGGCGCTGGTGGCCGGCGGCGCCGCAGCCCTGCAGGTGGCCGGCCAGCACCTGGAGCTGCTGTCGCTGGCCTGGGCCGCGCTGGGCGTCGTGCTGCTCTGGCGCGCGCTGCCGCCGCTGCTGCCGGCGGGCTTCCGTCCCACCGGACGCGGGCTGGCCGCGGTGATCGTCGTCCGCGCCTTCACCGCCGGCGCCTTCGCCGGAGGCCAGACGTTCCTGCCGCTGATGTTCGTGCAGGCCGAGCACCTGGACCTGTGGTGGGCCGGCGCGATCATCACGATCGGCTCCTGCGGCTGGATGCTCGGGGCGTGGCTGCAGTCGCGTCCGTGGCTGTTGTTGCGTCGCGACCAGATCATCGTCGTCGGCACCGCGAGCGTCCTCGCCGGGCTGGTGCTCGTCGCCACGTCGGCCTGGCTGCCCGGACGCCTGCTGGTGGTCGCCGTGGTCGGCTGGGTGTTCGCGGGACTGGGCATGGGCCTGTCGCTGGCCAGCACCTCGCTCGCCGTGATGCAGCTGTCCGAGACGGTCGAGCTCGGTCGGAACACCTCCTCGCTGCAGGTCGGGGAGGCGCTCGGCAACAGCATCGGCGCCGGCATCGCGGGCACCCTGTTCGCACTCGGGCTGGCGCAGGCCAGCCTGGTCTTCGGCTTCGGCGCGCCGTTGACCGCGATGGCCGTGGTCGCCGCGCTCGGCCTCGCCGCGTCCCTGCGGATCGGCGCGGTGGAGAACTTCTCCGTCCGCCGCTGATCGGGCGCCCTCCGCCGCTCCCCATCCCTCAAACGCTCCCGAAAATCGCAGACGCTCCCAAAATTTCGGGAGCAACAACGAGTTTCGGGAGCGTTTGTGCCGGAGCGCGCGGACGGAGCGGTGCGAGGCGGTGGCTTCGGGCGATAAAGTCTCGATATCGAGATACCGGGGGTGTGCCATGGCCGACGAGGTGGACCTGATCCTGGCCGCGTGGGCGCGCGAGCTCCCGGAGGCGGACGTCAGCCCGCTGGGCAGCCTGTCCCGGATCAGCCGGCTGGCCCGGCACCTCGACCGGGCGCGGAGCGCGGCATTCGCCGCCCACGACCTGGAGGGCTGGGAGTTCGACGTGCTGGCGGCGCTGCGCCGGGCGGGACGTCCGTACGAGCTGTCGCCGGGGGAGCTGATCCGCCAGACCCTGTCCACGTCCGGCACCATGACCAATCGGGTGAACCGGCTGGAGGCGCGCGGGCTGGTGGTGCGCCAGCCCAACGCGGACGATCGTCGCGGCGTCCGGGTGCGGCTCACCGAGGCCGGGCAGGGCCTGGTGCAGGACGCCCTGGCCGACCTGCTCGACTACGAGCGGCAGGTGCTCGCGGCGATCGAACCGGCCGAACGGGAGCAACTGGCCGCCCTGTTGCGCCGGTTGCTGGCGCCGTTCGAGGAGTCCTGAGGCGATTCGTCGGGCGTGATCATCGCGTCGGGAGCGCGCGAGACCGGACCATTCGGGCAGTATTGTTGACCGACTTGTCCGCTGACCCCGCTCCGTCGGGGGCTGACCACGAAGGGGTCGCTGCAGGCCATGGCCCTCTCCAACTCGTTCCTCACCGAGCTCGCGGCCGCGTTCGGGATCGCCACCGAGTTCTGGGACTGGAAGGGCCGGCTCACCGAGGTCACCGACGACACGGTGATCGCGATCCTGGCCGCGATGGACGTGGACGCGTCCGATCCCGACCATGCCCGCGCCTCGCTGGAGGCGCTGCGCCTGCGCCCGTGGACGCGGCTGCTGCCCCCGTGCGTCGTGATGGAGCAGGGCGCGCCCAAGCGGGTCCAGGTGCACCTCCCGGACGGCCACTGGGTGCGGGTTGCGGTCCGGCTGGAGGAAGGCGGCTACCGGGACATCCCGCAGGTGACCGACGACGAGGCGCCACGGTGGGTGGACGGCGTGCTCACCGGCCGGGCGTCCTTCGATCTGCCGGCCGACCTGCCGCTGGGCTACCACCGGTTGCAGGCCACCACCGAGGCCGGCCAGTCGGAGACCACGCTGGTGGTCAGCCCGGCGTTCCTCGGCTTCCCCGCCGCGATGGGGGAGAAGCGCACCTGGGGGTACGCGTCCCAGCTGTACAGCGTCGCGTCTGAGGACTCCTGGGGCATCGGCGACCTGCTCGACCTCGCCGACCTGGCCACCTGGTCGGCGACGCAGCAGTTCGCCGGCTTCGTCCTGGTGAACCCGCTGCATGCCGCACAGCCGCAGCCGCCGCTGGAGGCGTCCCCGTACCTGCCGGCGTCGCGGCGCTACGTGAACCCCCTCTACATCCGGCCCGAGCTGGTGCCCGAGTACGCCGAGCTCGACGACCGCGCCCGCAACCGGATCGCGCAGATCAAGGCGAAGCTGAAGAAGGAGCTCTCCGGCGAGCAGCTGATCTGCCGTGACCAGGTGTGGACGGCGAAGATCGACGCGTTGCGGGTGATCTACGACCACGGCCTGCGCCCGGCCCGGCGGATGGCGTTCAACGACTTCCTGCGCCGCGAGGGCCGCGCGCTGACCCAGTTCGCCACCTGGTCGGCGCTGGTCACCCGGTTCGGTGGCGACTGGCGGGAGTGGCCGGCCGAGCTGAAGCGTCCGTCCTCGCCGACGGTGGCGCTGTTCGCCGAGCAGCACGTCGACCAGATCATCTTCTACAC
>JBDHZJ010000409.1:0-2790 GCA_039811825.1 Propionicimonas sp. | reverse complement strand
CCAGGTCGAGGGACGCGCGGTGGCTGCCGTGCGCCGTCCGGGCGAACTCGCGGACGCTGAACCCCGCGGCAGGAACCACCCGCTCCGGGTGGACGTCCTGACGGGTCATGCAGCCTCCTGGAACTCGGCGCCGGCCAGCGGTGGGGGGTGTCGGCCCACGGGTGCTTGGCACGCTACCAGCGGCTTCCCCGCCCCGAACGGGCGTCCGGCAAGGGGGGAAACAATACGTACTCCCTCGCTCTCGAGCCCGTGGACCAGGTTGGGGACGGTTCCTTACTCGGTCCGCGTCCGCACCACCACCGCAAGGTGGCCACTATCGGCCGACTACGGCAAATACTGGCCACTTTGTTGAGGCGGACGGGTGGACCAAGTAAGGAACCGTCCCCGACTCGGTCCGGTCGAAGGGTGGACCGAGTAAGGAACCGTCCCCAACTCGGTCCGGTCAGCCGAAGATGTTGTTGCCGACTCCGAAGACGTTGTTCGGGTCGACGGTCTGCTTCAGGGAGGCCACGGCGGCGACCGTCTCGGGGGAGGCGACGCGGTCGACCACGTGCTTGCGGAGCTTGCCGACGCCGTGGTGGTGCGAGATCGAGCCGCCGGCGTCCATGATCGCGGTGCGGATGTTCCGCTCCATCTCGGCGAACTTCGCCTCCCCGCCCTCGATGCCGCGGTGGTAGAGGCCGTGGGTGAAGTAGATGCAGACCCCGCTGTGGTACATCTGCGTGAGCCGGGGCGACGTGAACGGCTTGCCGGGGAAGCCGAGCCGCGCGTGCTCCGACCTCGCCACCCGGTCGACCGCCGCGCAGACGTCGTGGATCCGGTCCCACGGCACCGTCGTCTCGTAGGTCTCGCCGATCACGTAGTAGTCGGCCAGGAAGTCGCGCAGGTAGGCGATCGCGTAGGTGAGCATGTAGCCGCGCTCGCCGTTGCCCGCGCCGCCCTGCAGGCCGCCGAACCGCCTCGCCGTGGCCGCGACGGCCTTCTCCTGCATGGTGACCTCGGCCGCCGTCCCCTCGTAGGCGATCGTCGCGGCCACCATCGTGCGCGTGTCGAACTTCTTCACCTTCGTGACCAGGATCGCCTCGGCCCGGCTCTTCAGCACCTTCGCCCTGCTGCTCGGCGCCGGCTTCAGCGACTGGCCGAGCCGGAACTGCAGGTTGTCGACCAGCCGGATGCTCGCCGGACGCGCGCCGGTGCGGTTCAGCGCCTCCATGAACGACACCCCGGTAGGCCAGTCGGCGAAGATGACCGAGCCGTACTTCCTCACCTCGGGCAGCGGGTGGACGTGGACGACGGCCTTCGTGACCAGGCCGAGGTTGCCCTCGCTGCCGAACAGCGCCTTCTGCAACTGGACGCCGGGGGACTGCCGCGGGCTGGTGTAGCGCTGCTCGATCACCCCGGACGGCGTGACCAGCGTGACGTTCTCGACCAGGTCCTCGATGTTGCCGTACCGGTTCTTCTTCATGCCGCTGGCGTTGGTGGAGATCCAGCCGCCCAGCGTCGACAGCTCCGAACTGTCGGGCTCGTGGCCGCAGGTGAGGCCCTCGGCGGCGAGCAGCTGCTCCAGGCGTCCGCCCGTGATCCCGGACTGCACGGTCGCGGTCAGGTTCGCCCGGTCGATCCCCAGGACCTGGTTCATCCGGCGGGTGTCGACCGAGACCACCATCCGGGTCTCGGTCGCAGGGACCAGTAGTGCGCTGCTCACGTTCGTGCCGCCGCCGAACGGGATCAGGCACACCCCGTGCGCGTCCGCGGCGGTCACGATCGCCTGGCAGTCCGCCTCCGACTCCGGCCACACGACGAGGTCGACGCAGCGCTCGAGGTCGTCGTACAGCACCCGGGAGACCTCCTCGGTGGTGGTCTGGCCGTGGCTGTGCAGCAGCCGGTCGGCGTCGTCCGCGGTGTACTGGCCGGCGCGCAGCGCCTCGTCGAGTGCGACCAGGAAGCCCTCGTTGCGGGCGGCCGGCGTGACCCGCGGCGCCGCGGTGAGCGGACGCGCGGACGTGAAGTCGATCTCGACGCCGAGCTCACGGTTGATGAAGGGGACCAGGTACGGCATCCGGTAGCCGCACAGGTTGTACCGGCTGCCGGTCATCTCCACCGAGCCGTCCGGGTGGAGGAACAGCCTGGTGTCCTCGAACCCCCAGCGGTGGCCCCACAAACCCTCGTCGAGCGCCGCGGCGTCGCGGTTCAGCGATCTGTCAGCCAATGTGTCCGTCCTTGCTTGTCGCGGGGCATTCCAGCGAGCCGATCGCCGCCAGGGGCGGGTGCCCGCAGAGTAACGGACGGGCCGGCGCGTGCCGGACCTGATCGGCCAGGCTCCGGAAAACTACCCCCACGCGACGGCGGTGAGCCGATGTGCGCTGTAGATCGTGTTCGAGTGCCGGATCCAGCCGTCTGGAGAGATCCAGTGCGCAAATCCTCCCGCGGAGGCGCTCAGGCGTCCCGGTTGCGCCGCCACACCTCGGTGGCGAGCACGGTCGCGAACGACGTCCACGCCGCGTACGGCGCCAGCGCGAGCCCGTAGCGGCGCCCGGCGCGCGCGGCCTTCCGGGCCAGGCAGATCGAGTTCGCCGCCAGCAGGCCGGCCCCGATCGCGGACGCGAGCAGGTTGCGGTTGCGGAAGAACAGCCACGACCAGGCGCCGTTCAGGGCCATGTTGCGTGCCAGCGCCCTGCGGAACTCCGCTGCCGCCTCCGGGTTCCCCTGCCGCTCGAACTCGTTCAGCACCGACGCCGCGTTCGCCGCGATCGTCGCGTACAGGGTGCTCCACACCACCGGGAACGTCTC
>JBDHZJ010000408.1:0-2811 GCA_039811825.1 Propionicimonas sp. | reverse complement strand
AGGTTCGCGACGAGCATCTGGACGAGGGTGGTCAGCGCGACGTAGCCGACCATCCACTTGGCCACGTGGAAGGTGCGGCCCAGCCCCGTCCCCTTCAGGTCGAACCGCGGCCGGTAGCTGAACCCGGCCCGCTTCAGGAACGGCACCAGCACGACGGTCTGGACGATGATGCCCAGCGTGGAACCGCCTGCCAGCAGCCACGCCTGGCCGGCCGTGAACGGCTCGCCGGTGAGGGCGGTCTGGTTGCCCCAGATCACCAGGTAGAGGGCGAACACCCCGATCGAGACCACGTTGTTCGCGATCGGCGCCCACATCATCGGGCCGAACTTGTCCCGGGCGTTGAGCACCTGCCCGATCAGGAAGAACACCCCGTAGAAGAACAGCTGCGGCATGCAGATATAGCTCATCAGCAGCAGCGAGGCCCACCACTCGGCCATGTCCGGAGCGGTCCAGGCCCGGGCGAACATGCTCATCACCAGGGGTGTCGAAACCGTGACCACGATGGTGAGCGCGCCGAGCGCCAGCACGAAACCGGTGATGATCCGGTCCACGAAGGCCTTGCCGCCGTCCTCGTCGTGGGTCACCGCCCGCACGATCTGCGGCACCAGGACGTTGTTCAGGGTGCCGCCGGCGAGCAGCAGGTACAGCGTGGTGGGCACGGTGTTGGCGTAGTTGAACGCCTCCACCTGCCGGGTGCCGTTGCCGAGCACGAACGCGATCAGCATCGCCCGGACCAGGCCGAGGATGCGGGAGACCATCGTGCCCGAGGCCATCACTGCGGTGGCGTTGATCAGCCGGCGGCCGCCGGCCTGGGTGTCGGTCATGATTCGCCGCCCTTCGCTGGTTCACCGGCGGCCAGCCGGCGCCGGACCTGGCGGATCCGCCAGGCGGTCGCGCCGACCAGGACCAGGCCGGAGACACCGACGATGATCCAGGCCACGACACCGAGGTCGGTGACCTCGATGGTGATCGGTGTGTCCGGGGTCACCCGGCGCCCGCTCTCGGTTGCGGCGTACGCCTGGGCGGTGACCACGCCGTTGGACGTGGCCTGCGGCCGGATGTTCACCGTGACGCTCTGGTTGGGCTGCACGGTGACCACCTCTGACGGCGGCACGGTGAGCCGCTGCGGGTTGTTGGACGTGACCACGACCTTCACCTGGATCGGCTCGGTGAGGTCGTTGGTCACGGTGACCGGGAACTCGTTGGTGCGCGAGGACATCACGAAGCGGGCGCTCGCGTTCAGCGACACCGACTTGCCGACCTCGGCCATGCCGACGATCCGGTTCACGCCGTCGAGCTGGGCGTCGAAGCCGCGGGAGTCGGTGACCCAGGCCGACGCCGCGCCGCGGGTCACGGCAGCGTCCGACTGGTCCGGCAGGTCGGAGGTGGGCGCGAGTTCCGCGTACGCGGTGAAGTCGCTCTCCAGGCGTCCGAGCGCCTCGAACTGGGCCGTGCTGAGCCGGTCCGGCTTGACGGTGGTGTAGCTCGCCCTGCGGGTGGTGGGGGTCGATTCGAGCAGCGGGTGCAGGGGCCGGCGGACCATCCAGCCGGTCGTCGCGGCCTCGTCCTGTTCGAGGTCGGAGGCGGTGGTCAGCAGGCGGACCTCGCCGTGGCTGCCGGCGACGACCGTGGTGGCGAGGGCGAGCTGGGTGCGCAGGTTCTGCGGGCTCTCCGGGTCTCCGGGGACGGAGGCGGACGCGGCCAGCACGAGCGCTCCCGAACCGGTCTGCAGGGCTGCGGCCCGGTTGGCGTTGCGGGCGAGCACCGCGTCGATGCCGGAGTCGGCCAGGAACGAGTCGGTGGCATCGGTCAGCACGTACCCGGCGGGGACCGCCACCACCGGCAGGTCGTCGAGGCCGCTCACGTCCGCCGCGGCCTGCTCGGCGCGGCTGACCACGAGGCTGTCCCCGGCCAGCCGGGCACCGTTCACGTCCGGGTCGGCGAACAGCGTGCGCGCGCCCGCCTCCCGGTCGAGGGCCTCGAACCGCTCCAGCCACTGCTCGGCGACGTCCTCGCCGGTGCCGGGCTCGGAGCCGTCCCGGGTCTGGACCTCGTAGCCGTCGGCCATGTCCTGCACCTCGTCGAGCAGCGCCGGGTCGATCAGCCAGCTCATGCCCGGGCGCGCGGCCGCGTCCAGCAGCGTGGACAGGCGGCCGGCCAGCTCGTCACGCAGCGAGTCGTTGCGGAAGAGGTCGTCGACCAGCTTCGTGGGCGGGGCGCTGAGCAGCACGATCGGGGTGACCGGCACCGGCTCCTTCGCCGGGACCGGCACGAACGTGCGCAGCTGGCCGACCGCACGGTCGTCGCTGGTGGGGCTGCTGCGGGCGATCACGTCGGCACCGAACGCGAACGCCGCGCCCCTGGTGTCGAAGCCCAGCTCGGCCATCGTCGCCCTCAGCGTGACCTGGCTGGTCTCGCCCGGCACGAACGCCTGGGCCGAGGTCGTGACCGCCTCGTAGTGGTCGGCGGTGATGGGAAGGCGCTGGCCGAGGATGTTGTTGCTGTTGGCCAGGCGCAGGGTGGCGAGGCTCTCGATCGCGTCCCGGGAGCGCCACAGGATCACCTGCACGCCGTAGGCTTCCACGCCGCCGGTGTTCGTGACCGTGCCGGAAAGGGTGACGGTGTCCTTCGGCTTGTACCCGGAGACGTCCAGCGAGGTCATGGTGAAGGTGACCTGCAGGTCGGCGGCCCGTGCGGGGGCAGGGGACCACGCCAGCAGCCCTGCCACAGCCGCCACCCAGGCCAGCAGGAGGGCCAGCGCACGATGCCTGTCCCAGGAGCCGCCGATCACCGTCCCATCGTACGGGGACG
>JBDHZJ010000407.1:0-2814 GCA_039811825.1 Propionicimonas sp. | reverse complement strand
GGCAGGTCGCTCCACGTGCCGCTGTCCGGGTCGAAGACCTGGTCGGGAGCCGACGAGGTGAGCGCGACGTTCACCAGGCGGTCACCGGCGGCGACCAGCGTCCCGCCGCTCTTCGGGGACGCGATCCTCGCCCAGGTGCCGGTCGTCGTGTCGAAGACGGCCAGGGCGGGCGGATCGGCCGCCAGGCTGCTTCCGCCGTAGTAGATCCGGGTGCCGACGACCACCGGCGGTTCCTCGCTGAAGGCCATCGGTGCATCGGGCAGCAGGTCCCAGGAGTCACTCGCCGGGTCGTAGCTCGCCCCGTCGAGCAGGTTGTTGGTGTGCCGGGCGCACGCGGCGACCGTCCCGGAGCAGCCGGCCTTCAGGCCCTTGCCGCCCACGACGTAGAACCTGCCGTCCGCCCAGGCACCGGACGCGGACAGCCGCGGCGACAGCGGGGACGCCGCCGTCCCGACCCAGTCGCCCGGGGCGACGCCGCTCCCCTCCTGCGCGTTCGACGCGGCGCCCGCACCGGCCATGTCCTTCTCGGTGATCCCGTCCGACTCGTCGGGCGCGGCCGCCATCGACCCCGACGCGACGGTGCCCGCGCCGCCGAACAGCCGGGGCAGGACGACGCCTGCGCCGCCCACCACGAGCACCACGGCGGCCGCAGCGGCCAGGCCCTTGGCCCACGGCCCGGAGAACCGGCGGACCGGGCCCGCCGCGGCCTTGATCTCGTCGGCGTCGAGCGGACGGAACGCCTCGCCCTCCAGCTCCTGGCGGAAGGCATCCCGGAACGCCTGCTCCTCGCGGTCGAAGTCGTCGCTCACGGCTGCCCTCCTTCCATTCGCTTGCGCAGGGCCGCGAGCGCACGGTGCACGTGCGAGCGCGCCGTGGGCTCGGCGCAGCCGAGGATGTCGGCGATCTCGGCGAAGGTGCGGTCCTCGTAGAACCGCAGCACCACGGCCGCGCGCTGCACCGGAGGCAGTTCGCTGCACAGCCGCAGGGCCTGGTCGGCGTCGGCCACCCCGTCCGCCGCATCGGCCACGACCGGGGCGGTGCCGGCCAGTTCCGGCTCCTCGGTGGGGAACAGCCGGCGCACCTTCCGCCAGGCGGAGACGTGCGCGTTCACGATGCTGCGGCGCACGTAGGCGTCCACGTCGCCGCGGGCCGAGACCTGCCGCCAGCGCGGGTAGAGCCCGGTCAGCGCCTCCTGGACGGCGTCGCGGGCGTCGTCGTGGTTGCGGGTGATCAGGTAGGCGAACCGGAGCAGGGCGGACGACCGCAGGGTGACGTAGTCCTCGAACGAGGCGAAGGCGGAGCCCGCGGCGACCACCGTCGGCTCGCTCACCAGCGCCCCCTGCAAGACCGTCACACCATCCCCACGCCGGGACGGCGGACTTCGTTGCGCCTATTCTCCCGGATACCGCACCTTCACCTGGCCACGGATCTCGTCGAGCACCTCCATGATGGCGACGGTCTCGTCCAGTGGTAGTTGCGGCGACTCGGTGAACCCGTCCGCGACGAGCTGCGCGAAGTGGGCGGCCTCGTGGGCCAGGCCGTGGTGGCCGACCAGGACGGGCGGTTCACTGGTGATGGTCACGCCGGACCGGCTGACCAGCCGCACCCGGCCCGGCTGGTAGAACGCGTCGTCCAGCTCGATCCGGGCCTGGCGTCCGCTGATCGTGCCCGTGGTGGGCGTCTTCGCGGCGAGCGTGCAGTTCACCAGCGCCTGGGCGTGCGGATGGTCGGCGAACCGGGTGAACACGGCGGACACCTGCCGGTCGACGCCGGTCGGGGTGAGTTCGGCGCTGGCCAGGACCGCGCCCGGACGGCCCAGCACGAAGGACGCGAACGACACCGGGTAGATGCCGAGGTCGAGCAGGGCCCCGCCGGCGACCTGCGGGTCGTGCAGCCGCGGCACCTCGTTCGGGTCGAGCCGCTGGCCGTGGTCC
Source organism: Propionicimonas sp. (assembly GCA_039811825.1). GTDB lineage: Bacteria > Actinomycetota > Actinomycetes > Propionibacteriales > Propionibacteriaceae > Propionicimonas. Next base: position 880 of record JBDHZJ010000407.1, on the reverse strand, counting down.
GCGGTCACCGTCTCGATCTCGCCGAGCACGCCGTCGGCGAGCAGTTGGCGGACGATGTCGGTGCGCGGCAGGAAGCGCGCCCACATCGCCTCCATCAGCGCGACGCCCCGCGTGCGGGCGGCGGCCACCACCCGGCGGGCCTCGCGCGCGTTGCGGGTGAACGACTTCTCGACCAGGACGTGCTTGCCGGCCTCGATCGCCAGCAGGGCCTGCGCCGCGTGCTCGCTGTGCGGGGACGCGACGTAGACGACCTGCACCTGGGGGTCCGCCACCAGCTGCGCGTAGGAGCCGTACGCCGCCGGAATGCCGTACGCGTCGGCGAACGCGCGGGCCTTCTCCGGCGTCCGGGAGGCGACCGCGACCACCCGCTGCCGGGTGGCGTTGCGCAGCGCCGAGGCGAACTGGTGGGCGATGTAGCCCGGCGCGAGGATGCCCCAGTTCAGCGGCGGCGCGACGGCCGGATCAGGGACGCGGGACTCGGGCAGCACGGTCGGGAATGCCATGGCCGCCAACCTATGGACTTCGGGCGCCGAGCACCAGACCGCACTCGCCCCGCAAAGTGTCCCGAAGAGGCCGTAGTCGGCCTCTTCGGGACACTTTGCGGACCAGCCGGGGGTCAGGGGGCGGTGAACACGCAGGTGGAACCCGCGTCACTGATCGTCAGCACGCCCTTCCAGTTCTCGCTGTCGAAGAAGGTGAGGGTGGTCGTGGCGCCGTCCGTGGTCTGCGTGACCCGCTCCCACTGCACGTGCGCCAGCAGCTCGGTGTAGAAGGCGAGCACGGTGGCCGGATCGGGAGCGTCGAAGCGGAACCTCGCCCCGGCCTTCGTGTCCTGCACGTCGGAGAGCTGCGTCCCGGCCGGGAAGCGGATGAAGAACGG
>JBDHZJ010000406.1:0-2817 GCA_039811825.1 Propionicimonas sp. | reverse complement strand
CGCTACGCCCGGCAGCGCTACGACGCCCGGCTGCCGCTGGTGTTCATGGACAGCTTCCGCACCACCGACGACACCCTCGCCCACCTCGCGCGCCACGACGACCTGGCCGTGGCCGGGCTGCCGCTGGACTTCCTGCAGAACGCCGAGCCGAAGATCCTCGCCGACGGCCTCGGCCCGGTGACCTGGCCGGCTGACCCGAGCCTGGAGTGGTGCCCGCCCGGGCACGGCGACCTCTACCCGGCGCTGTGGGGGACGGGCCTGCTGGACGCCCTGATCGATGCCGGCTTCCGGTACGCGTCGGTCGCCAACGGCGACAACCTCGGCGCCGCCCCGAACGCGACCCTCGCCGGCTGGTTCGCCGCGTCCGGCGCCCCGTACGCCGCCGAGGTGTGCCCACGCACCGTCAACGACCGCAAGGGCGGCCACCTCGCCGTGCGGGTCGCGGACGGCCAGCTGATCCTGCGCGACACCGCCCAGACTGCTCCGGAGGAGATGGACTTCTTCACCGACGAGCACCGGCACCCCTACTTCCACGCGAACAACCTGTGGCTCGACCTGGTCCAGGTGCGGGACATCCTCCGCGAGCGCAACGGCGTCCTCGGGCTGCCCCTGATCCGCAACGAGAAGACCGTCGACCCCGGCGAGCCCACCTCGCCGAAGGTCATCCAGCTCGAGAGCGCGATGGGTGCGGCGATCGAGGTGTTCCCCGGCGCGACCGCGATCGCCGTCGGCCGGGACCGGTTCCTGCCGGTCAAGACCACCAACGAGCTGATGCTGCTGCGCTCGGACGTGTTCGACCTGGGCGAGGACGGCCGGCTGCACAGCCGGGTGGACCGGATCCCCGAGGTCGACCTGGGCGGCGCCTACAAGCTGATCGACGACTTCGACCGGCTGGTGCCCGTCGTGCCGTCGCTGCGGGAGGCTGAGGCGCTGCGGGTACGCGGGGAGTGGATCTTCGACGCCCCCGCCGCGGTGGTCGGCGTGGTCGACCTCGCGGACGCGGGCAGCCCGCAGCACTACCGGTGAGCGCACGCTGGCAGGCCGCCCTCGGACAGGCGCTGACGGGTGTGGAGTTGCCGCTGCCGGAGCCGGGGGCGCCCGATCCCGCGGCGCTCGTCGCCGATCTCGCCGCGCACGGCTGGCCCGGTGACCGGATCGCCGGCCATGCCCGCGCGGAGGCGGCGGCCGAGCGGCCGTGGCCGCATCCCGTCCCCGCGGAACTGCGCGCGGGCTGCGGCGCGGCACAGTTCGCCGCCGCACTCACCCGCGTCCGGGAGGCGCTCGGCCTGAGCACGCTCGAGACCCTCCCGCCGTCCCCGCCGCGCCGGCTCACCGCCGACGAGGTGCGCCTGCTGCGGGAGGTGCCGCCGCACCACGTCGGCTGAACCCGGCGTTGTCGCGATCTGGCCACTCGCGCCGTCCCACCCGTCCCATCCGTCCCACTCCGGCCACTGCGTGGCCAGATGGCGACAGCCCGGGCACGACAAAGCCCCCGCGACCGCCATCGCGGGGGCTTCGCCGCTGCTGCCTACTTCTTCGCGAGCAGGTCGCGGATCTCGGCGAGCAGTTCCTCCTGGGTCGGGGCGCCGGGCTCGTCCGCCGCGGGCTCCTCCTTCGCCTTCTTGATCGCCTCGTACGGCCGGACGATGCCGAAGTAAAGCACGGCGGCCATGATCACGAACGACACGACAGCGGTGATGAAGACGCCGACGTTGATCGGGCCGATGGCGACGGTGCTGAAGTCCGGATTGCCGCCGATCAGGCCGATGATGTCCATGATGATCTTCGTGAACGACTCCACGACGGCGCCGAACGATGCTCCGAGAATGAACGCGATCGCGATGTCGATCAGGTTCCCGCGCATCAGGAAATCTTTGAAGCCTGCCATATAAAAACTCCTTCTGGGTGGTTGGCGAGTGTCACCCTAAAGGGGGACAAGCTCAATGCAGCGCGAAACTCACTGATGAGACGGATGCCGCCGCGGAGATCTGCGCTGCCTGCGTAGAATTCACCTCCAGCAGCACCAGCGCCGGCTCGCCGCCACCGAGCAGTCCGCCGTCGCCCGCTGTCGGGATCGCGACCACCCGGACGTCCGCGGCCACCACACCGAACTCCGAGCCGCCGGTGGTGGGGCCGAGCACGTCGATGCGGCTGCCCACCCGGAGCAGGGCGACCGCGGACGCCTCGCCGAACCGCACGGGCAGGGCGACGTGCCCCGCGGCGACCTGGCCCTCGCCACCCAACAGCGCGGACGCGGTGAGCGTGGCTCGCGCCGGCACGTCGACCACGGTGGTGCTTCCGACCACCGCGTCGATCGCGGCGAACGCCCCGTCGGCCACGAATTCAGCAGGAGCCTGCACCAGGGCCAGGTCGTCGGCGGTCACCGTGGCGCCGCCGGGAATCGTGCGGGTGGCGATCACCACCGGAATTCCCGGCCCTGCGCGGGCCGTGAGCGCATTCAGCCCGGCCAGCACGGCAACGGCGACGAACAGCGCCGCGAACGTGCGGCGGTGCCAGCGGAAGGCGCGACGTATCGAAAGGAGGTTCACATGGTGAATCTTCGGAAGCGACCGCCGGAAACGGTCACCCGTCCACAGGCTCAGGCCGCGCTGGACGCCCCTGTGGATGACGTGGAGCCCGACGCGGCCTTCGAATCGGCCTTCGGCTCGGGCTTCGCGCTCTCCGCCGACCCTCCGGCGGGCTTGGCCGCGTTCGTGCGGCCCTTGCTGCGGTTGTCCGTGGCGTAGAACCCGGAACCCTTGAACACCACGCCCACGGCGTTGAAGACCTTGCGCAGGTTGCCGTCGCACTCGGGGC
>JBDHZJ010000405.1:0-2824 GCA_039811825.1 Propionicimonas sp. | reverse complement strand
ACAATCGCGTCTCAACTTCCGTTATGAAGTCGTTACCAACCCTAGCCCCGGCCTAGGTAGCGTTAACACGATTCAGTATGTGAAACGCTCACAACGAGGCTTTCAGGCCTGAGCCGAGCGGGCGCCCCGCGTGGGTCAGGCCAGCAGGCCGAGCACGATGCCGTCGAGGATGTCGGCCTCGCTGACCACGAGTTCTCCGGGCAGTCGCCGCGCCGCGGTGGCGCAGACCAGCGCGCCGGCGCAGATCACGTCGGCCCGTCCCGGCACCATGGTGGGCAGCGCGGCGACCTCGGCCACAGGGATGGCGAGCAGGCGCCCGGTGAGGTCGGTCAGCTCGCCCCGGGTCAGCACCGAGCCGTGCACCCGCGCGCGGTCGTAGGCCGGCAGGCGCTGCGCGAGGGCGGACAGGCTGGTCACCGTCCCGCCAACGCCCACCCAGCTGGCCACGGCGGCGAAGTCGATCCCGCAGGCGTCCAGCAGTGCGTCCACGTGGTCGCGGGCCGCCGCGATCTCCCCTGCGGCGGGCGGGTCGGAGTGCAGGAACCGCTCCCGCAGGCGCACCGAGCCGACATCGAGCGACACCGCGGCCGAGACGACGCCGCCCCGCCCGAGGACGCACTCGGTCGAACCCCCGCCGATGTCGGTCACCAGCACCGGCTGCCCGAGGCCGGTCAGGGCGCTCACCGCGCCGGCGTAGGACAGCCGGGCCTCCTCCTCGCCGGGGATGACCTCGGCATCCACCCCGAGCCGGGCGCGGACCCCGGCGAAGAACTCGGCGGAGTTCGCGGCGTCGCGGGCCGCGGACGTGGCCACCACCCTGCGGTGCCGCACGCCCAGGTCGTCGAGTTCCGCGCCGAAGTCGGACATGGCGGCGAGGGTGCGGGCCAGCGCGTCCGGGTGGAACCGGCCGGTGGCGTCCACGCCCTGTCCGAGCCGGGTCAGGTGGAGCCTGCGGTCGAGCTCGACCGGGCGTCCGTCGTCGGCCCGGCAGACCAGCAGCCGCACCGAGTTCGTGCCGCAGTCGACCGCGGCGTAGAGCTCCTCAGGCACGGTCGTCCAGGCACGGCCGGGACCAGAACTCGCCGAGCCGGGCCAGCGTCTCGTCGCCCAGCGGGTTCACCCCCGGTCCGGCGGCGAGCGCGTGCGCCGCGAGCACGTGGAGGCACTTCACCCGACCGGGCATGCCGCCCGCGCTGACCCCTTCGATCTCGGGCACGTGGCCCAGCGCGGCCCGATCGGCGAGGTAGGCGTCGTGGGCGGCGGCGTAGCCGGCGGCGAGTTCGGGGTCGGTGGCCAGGCGTTCGTTCATCTCGACCATCAGGCCGTCGGCCTCGAGCGTGGAGCAGGCGGACGTCGCGCGCGGGCAGGTGAGGTAGTAGGTGGTGGGGAACGGCGTCCCGTCCGGGAGCCTCGGCTCGGTGGCCAGCACGCCCGGCTTGCCGCAGGGGCAGCGCCAGGCGACCCCGGCCACTCCCCTGGCCTCGCGACCGAGCTGGGCGGCGACGGTCTGTGCGTCAGCGGGGGTCAGCGGTTCCAGCACGCGCGCCATTGTGGCACGCCGAACGCCTTCGTTCCGGTCGAACGCCTCCGCTCGAGCGGCGGCGTTCGACGCAAACGGAGGCGTTCGGCGATCAGGGGGTGGTGACCTTGCGGGTGGGCGCGTCGGCGGTCTGCACCGAACCCCACAACCGGTCCCACCAGACCGGCTCGTGCTCGCCGGCGGCCAGGGTCTGCTCGGAGGAGATCACGACGCCGCCGCCCAGCGGCTGGCCGTCCGCGCCGACCACGCGGTAGCCGGTCTCGCCGGGCATCACCCAGCCGAGCCGCTCGCGGGCCTGCGCCTTCACGTAGTCGGGATCGTTCCAGCGGGCCAGTTCCGACTCCAGGTCGGCGATCTGGGCGGACCGCTCCCGGATCTGCTGCTCGGCCACCGCCTGGTCGTGCTGCTGGGTGAGGTAGACCCGCAGCGAGGTGCCGAACGAGATCGCCATCGCCACGATCACGACCACCATCACCAGCGCGCGCCGGGTGAGGTGCAGCCCACGCTGCCAGACCGGGACGCTCGCCCGCTCCTCGGCGGGGGTGTCGGCCCGGGCGGGCGTCTGGGGACTGGACGTGCGCGACGACGGCCGGGACCGCCGGCTGGTGCGTCCCGGGCCCGTGCTGGTGGTGCGTGGGCTACGCGTCGCGCGTGCCATCGTCCTCGGCCCTCATCGTCGTCAAGGATAGGTGGGCACATCGGCGCGTCCGGGCCGGACGCGCTGGGCGGGGTACGGATCGGACACAGCCGGACGCCGGCGGGGAATCCCCGCCGGCGTCCGGTGTGGAGCTCTGCTCAGGCCTTGAACCGCGGGAACGCGGACGCACCGGCGTACCGCGCGGCGTCGTCCAGGTCCTCCTCGATCCGGAGCAGCTGGTTGTACTTCGCGACGCGCTCGGTGCGAGCCGGAGCGCCGGTCTTGATCTGGCCGCAGCCCAGGGCCACGGCGAGGTCGGAGATGGTGGTGTCCTCGGTCTCGCCGGAGCGGTGGCTCATCATCGTGGTGTAGCCGCTGCGGTGGGCCAGGGTCACCGCGTCGATGGTCTCGGTGAGGGAGCCGATCTGGTTCACCTTCACCAGCAGCGCGTTCGCGGTGTCGGTGTCGATGCCCTTCTGCAGGCGGGTCACGTTGGTCACGAACAGGTCGTCGCCGACCAGCTGCACCTTGGTGCCGAGCTGCTCGGTGATCTTCTTCCAGCCGTCCCAGTCGTCCTCGTTCAGCGGGTCCTCGATCGAGACCAGCGGGTAGGTGTCGACCAGGCCGCCGTAGTAGGTGGCCATCTC
>JBDHZJ010000404.1:0-2829 GCA_039811825.1 Propionicimonas sp. | reverse complement strand
TCCAGGAGCCGCTGCTGGTCCGCGTACGACGCGACCGACAGGTGAGGCGTCGCGTCCTGACCGAGCACGCCGAGCGGCTCGAGCCGCGAGATCTCGATGGTGGGGACGCGGAGCATCCCGTCCTGATCACGCAGCAGCTGGAAGCTGCGCACCTTCACGATGCCGATCACCAGCACCGACGCCGGGTTGTTCGGGTTGCCCTCGAACCAGCGATCGCACAGCTCCTCGGCGAGCGGGTCGATCCCGTTGACGGGAACGTCGCCGGGCAGCTTCCCGGCGAGACGTACACGAGCAGACATTGATGAGTCCTTCCGTTTCAGAACAGGGCCGGATCCGCCGGCGCGGTCTGGGTTGTGGGGGCCGGTTTGGCGCGGCCCTTCTTGGTGCAGGTCGCCCAGTGGGCGAGCAGCGGGGTGAAGTCGGGATGCAGCGGGCGGGCGTCGGTGATGACGTAGCCGTTGATGTAGAGGGCGCCCGACTTGATGCAGGCGACGTTCCCGCGGTCGGGGTCGGCGCCGGGGTTGCAGGGCATGAGCTTGCCGGTGTCAGCCATCCGGACGAACGCGATCGACGCCCCACACTCCCGACACTTCGACACGGCTCAGTCCTCCGTGGCGCTGACGTCGACGGCGGAGGTGACGCTGTCCTCGTCGAAGCTGACCTCGATGACCTGCGAGCACGAGCCGAGCGCACGGAAGTGGTCGATGAAGATCTGGCGCGCCCGGTCGCCCAGGTCGGACGTCGACCAGCCCTCCTTCGATCCGTCGGGGAGCAGCGCATAGGTCACGTAGCCGTTCACAAGCGACGGCGTCGGGCCGACCAGCAGTTGCTCCGCGCTGCTGATGAACGGTTCGTCAATCAGCTCCGCCAGTTGACGCCGCAGCTGGTCGACGTCGCTGCTGTCGTCGATCACGACAGCGATCACGGCCTGGTGCTTGATGTACCCCATCGGTCAGCCCTCCCCGTCGGGGGAAGGGGTCAGATGGTGGTGGGTGCAGTCGTCGCCGACGTAGCACGCCATCAGGGACCGGATTACCTGCAGCGCCTGCTCGCGCCCCAACGGATCGTCGATGGCATGCGCGGTCATCCGCTTCGCCTGCTCCTCGGCGAAGCGGCTCGCGTCCTCCTCGGTCCAGCTCAGCCCTTCGATCGCGATCGTCTGGTAGGCGGATCCGGCGCCCGACATGAACCCGGAGAAGAAGATGTCGAGCATCGCCTTCTCGCTGTCCAGCCCGGTCAGCATGTGCGTGTGGACAGCCATCACTCGCCCTGTCCGTCGAGGAGGGCGTTCTGGCCGGCGCCCCACGCTTCGAGCGCCGGCCGGTCTTCCACACCGGCCAGGAACTCGACCAGCCGGTCGGCCTGGCGGACGTCGAGCTGGTCGATCGCGGTCAGCGGCTCCTCGGTGCCGAGGATCAGGTCGAACCACATCAGCTTCTCGGCCAGCACGGACTGGATGCCGAGCCGGATGCACTCCGCGCGAAGCCTGGTCTTCTGCGACGCCCGGATCGGGCCCGGGCGGGTGTCCACCAGCGGCTGCACCGTCTCGTCGACGGGCTCCTCGTCGGCCGGCTCGTCGTCGTGATGCTGCTGGATCAGCGGAGCAGAGGCGGCGGCCGGGCCATCACCAGCCGCCGCCTCACCGCTCCCCGCCACCGCCGCTGGTGTCCCGCCGGCGGTGTTCGCTCCCGTTGCGGGGCGGGTCTTGGGGGTAGGGGAGGCGTCCACCGGGGGGATGGTGGACGCCTCCCGTCCGGACACGGCCGAGGCGGGGGAAGTGCCCTCGCCCGTGTCCAGCTTCACGGCGCCGGCCGGGGGAACCGGCGCCAGCTCTTGGGTCACGGTGGCGTCGACGAGCTCACCGGTGCGCGAGTCAACCTGGTATCCGTCGTCGTCCATGACCAGGTGCGGCAGCTCGGGAAGTCCCATGCCGGTGTTGATCGCGGACGCCGCCTTCGCGTTCCACAGATCGGCACCGGAGCGCTCGTCGACGGCCAACGCGGATACCAGCGACGTCGACTTGGGCGCCAGCTTCAACACCTGGATGAGCGCCGTCTTACGCTCCATCCACCGCTCAGGGTCCTTGATGTCGCCCTTCGACCCGACCTTGCCGCCGCGGATCTTCTTGATCTGCTCCGGGGTGAACACGTCGAAGAACGCGTCCCGGCCCTGCAGCCCGACGATCGCGTAGTAGGCGACGACCCGGCCACGGTCGCCCGTCGCGGGAACGTGGTGGAGGAACGGCTTCAGGCCCTTGTCGTAGCTGAACTCGTCCTGCTCGCACACGTACTCGGCGGACAGCCGGGCAGACATCGGGTGCTGCCAGAACAGCTTCGCGAGCCCCTTGTAGCCCTGCACGAACTCGGCCTCGAGCCGCTTCTTATCGCGTCGCTCCTCCCGGTCGTAGTACTTCACGTTGTAGGGGATCAGGTACGCCTCGCCGAGCGCGCCGCCGATCTCCAACCCCAGCGCCGAGCCGGTGAGCATGCCGCCCACGACCGATTCCGGCGTGCACGCCATCAGGTCGGGGTTCTTGCGCATCTCGGTGTAGACCAGGCGAAGGAACCGCTCGAGCGGCAGGTGCTTGGGCAGCATTTCGCCGATCTGGAACCGGCGGTCCTCGATGAACTGGACGATCGCCGGCTTCTTCGCGATCGTCTGCGTCGACGCTGCGGCGGGCAGGTTCGTCGTCATGGGTGGAGTCCTTCCAAGTAGGCGTCGAACTCGTCGAGCTCGGCGAGGGTCTGATCGGTGTGGCCGGAGCGCCGCACGGGCGTGCCTTCCGGAGCGGTGCCGGTCGACTCGAGGTCGCGCAGCGCCCAGAACGGC
>JBDHZJ010000403.1:0-2831 GCA_039811825.1 Propionicimonas sp. | reverse complement strand
GCTCGCGCCGGGCGACGCCTCCCCCGAGACGTGGGCGCGCTGGCAGCAGGCGGAGCTGGCCGCGGTGTTCGCCGGGGCCGCCGCCCGCGCCGAGGCCGAACGGGACGAGGAGATCCTGCGCACCCGCGCCGAGGCGGCCGCGGCCGAACGGGCCGCCGCGCAGGCCGAGGCCGAACGACGGGCCGCCGAGGAGACGGCCGCAGCCCTCGCCGAACGTGACGCGGCCGAGCAGCGGGACTCCGAGCTCGCGGCCGAACGCGCCCAACGGGAAGAGGAGGCGGCGCGCGCCGCAGCCGAGGAACGGCGCCGCGAGCTGGCCGAGGCGCACCGGCGCAGCTTCGATCCGGAGGCCGCCCGCCAGGCCGCCGCCATGCTGGAGCGGGCGCGGGTCGCCGTCCGGGCCGCCGACGACCCGGCCGGTTCGGTGACCGCGCACGCGCACCTCGCCGAGGTGCTGCGTCCGCTGGTGCTCGCGGACCCGTCCCACACCGCCGAGCTGATCGCCACGCTGGACGCGCTGGTCGGCCTGCGCTGGCGACTCGGGGACGCGGAGGGCTCCCGCGCCGCGGCCCGGGAGGCGAAGTCGCTGGGCAGTTGAGCCCGTACTCGCCCACCGCCGGACGTGGCAGGGTGGCGCGCATGGACGCAGAGAAGCAGACCCTGCACAGCTACCTCCAGCGCGGCCGCGACGCCCTGCTCTGGAAGCTGGACGGGCTCTCGCCCCGCAACGCGCGACGTCCGCTCGTGCTCACGGGGACGAACCTCGCCGGTCTCGTGAAGCACCTGGCCGGGGTCGAGTTCGGCTACTTCGGCGAGGTGTTCGACCGCCCGGTCGCCGACCCGCCGGCGTGGCTGGAGGACGACGACGAGCCGAACGTGGACATGTACGCCGCCGCGGACGAGTCCGTGGCCGACGTGGTCGCCCTGTACCGCCGGGCCTGGAAGCACACCGACGCCACCATCGAGGCGCTGCCCCTCGACGCGCCGGGTGCCGTGCCGTGGTGGCCACAGGAGCGGCGCGACGTCACCCTGCACCAGGTGCTCGTGCACGTGGTCGCCGAGACCCACCGGCACGCGGGCCACGCCGACCTGCTCCGCGAACTCGTGGACGGCAGCGTCGGCTACCGGCCGGACGCCCCCAACCTGCCGCCCGTCGACACCGGCTGGTGGAGCTCCTACACCGAACGCCTGGAGCGGATCGCCGCCGCCGCGACCGAGTGATCCTCGTGGCGGTCGCCGCCTGATCCCGCGCGCCGCCTACGCTGGGAGGAGACAGTGCCAGGAGGACGATCATGAAGCGGACGGTCATCGCGGCGATACTCGTGTTCCTGCTCGCCGGCTGCGCGTCCGGAGGGACCCCGATGAACACACCGAGCAGCCCCACGCCGTCCGGCACCAGCCACGGCGAGGTCTCCGAGGCCCGCTGGAACGCGATCCTCGCCGACCTCGACGGGCGCGGCGTCGCGACCGACGACGTCCAGCTGGTCAGCGCCGAACAGGTGACCTGGAACGACGGCTCGCTCGGCTGCCCGAAGCCCGGCCAGTCCTACACCCAGGCCATCGTGGCCGGCATGAAGGTGGTGGTGAGCGCCGAGGGCAAGCAGTACGACTACCGGTTCGGCACCTCCGACAACCCCAAGCTGTGCGACCGCACCCTCAAGGCCCGCGGGATTCGCCTGCGCTGACCCGTCCGCCCGGCCGCGGGTGCAAGCTGGAGGCATGGGAACCAGCCTGACCTTCATCGGCGGCGCCGGCACCGTGACCGGCTCGAAGTACCTCCTCACCGAGGGTGGTCGCAGGGTGCTCGTCGACTGCGGCGTCTTCCAGGGCGAGAAGAACCTCCGCGAGCTGAACTGGGCGCCCTTCCCGGTACCGCCGGCCAGCGTCGGACTCGCCCTGGTCACCCACGCGCACACCGACCACGTCGGCTACCTGCCCGCCCTGGTCAGGGACGGGTTCAGCGGCGAGATCCTGGCCACGGAGGCCACCTGCGAGCTGGCGGAGATCGTGCTGCGGGACGCCGCGTACCTCGCCGAGCGGGACGCCGAGCACGCCGCGGCGCACGGCTACTCCCGGCACGCGCACCCGCTGCCCCTGTTCACCGAGGCGGACGCCGAACGCACCCTCGGCCTGTTCCGCGTGGTCGACTACGACACCGACGTCGACCTCGGCGACGGCTGGACCGCCCGCTGGACGCGCGCCGGGCACATCCTGGGTTCGGCCAGCATCCGGGTGGCCGCCCCGTCGGCGTCCGTGGTGTTCTCCGGCGACCTCGGCCACACCGAGCACCCGGTGCTGCGGGCCAGGGAGACGCCGCCGGGAGCCGACACCGTGCTGGTCGAGTCGACCTACGGCAACCGCGAGCACTTCGAGCCCTCCGGCGCCGACCACGAGCCGCTGGCCGACCTGATCCGGCGCACGGCGAAGCGCGGCGGCTCGGTGCTGATCCCCGCGTTCGCTGTGGACCGCACCGAGGTGGTGCTGCAGACCCTCACCGAACTGCTGCACGCCGGACGCATCCCCGCCCTGCCGGTGTTCGTGAACTCGCCAATGGCACTGGCCGCGCTCGGCGTCTACCGCGACGCCCGGTTCGCCGGCGAGCTGCGGCCCGACCTCGACCCCGGCGGGTTCGTCGACCTGCCGCACCTGCGCGAGGTGCGCAGCACGGAGGAGTCGATCACGCTGAACGACCCGAAGGTGCCCAGCATCATCATCAGCTCCTCGGGCATGGCCACCGGCGGGCGGGTGCTGCACCACCTCGAGCACCTGCTGCCGGACAGCCGCAACGCGGTCGTGCTGGCCGGCTACCAGGCCGAGGGCACCCGCGGCCG
>JBDHZJ010000402.1:0-2837 GCA_039811825.1 Propionicimonas sp. | reverse complement strand
CCGGACGCGAGGACCGCCAGCCCGCCCCCGCCCGCCGCGCCCCCGCCCGGGGTCGTCGCGAGCCCGTCGCCGAGGCGGGCCGCCCGTGCGGCGAGGGCCGCGTCCGCCGCGAGCACCTCGGCGATGTCGAGCCGGGCCGCGAACGCGCGCCGGGCCAGGCCGCCACCGATGCCGGTCGCGGGCAGCTCGAGCTCGTCGTCGGCGACGATCCCGACCAGGTCGCGTCCCGCCATCGCGGCACCGGCCGCGGCCAGCAGTCCCGCGCCGCCGTCGTGCGCGGTCACCCCGGTCAGGTCGAGCACCACCCGGGCGTCGTCGGGACGCACCTGGTCCGCGACCCACTCCCCCAGGTCGGTGGTGGTGGCCTCCGGGGCCCAGGCGGGCGCGTCCGGCTGCCGTAGCCCGATCAGCACGCGTCCGGGGGTCCGGACGGCCCAGCGGTCCCCGTCGAGGCCGGGCTCGGCACCCCACAGCGCGGCCACGGCGACCGCGAGGTCGGGCCCGCCGTCCGCCACGGGCACCACGGCCACGTCGGCCCGGTCGACGAACCCGCGCCCCAGTGCCGCTCCGGCCTGCACCGGGTCGAGCCCGGCGATCCGGCCGGTGACCACGGCCACCCGCAACCGGCTCAAAGCCCGGGACCCGGGTACGGCGGCTGCTCGAAGCCCTCGAGTGCGGGTTCGTCGGGGATCTCGTCGGGCTCCGCGGCGGCAGCGGCCAGGTGCCGGTGCAGGATCTCGCGCAGGCGGACGGCCTCGTCCCTGAGTTGGTCGGCGCGGGCCGACAGCACCGTGAACCGGCTCTCCAGGGCGTCCTCGCGCGTCGCGACCTCCGCGGCGTCCAGGCGGCCGCGCTCGTAGGCGAGCCGGCGGCGGGCAGCGGCCACGTCCGCCAGGTCGGACCGGGCCTCGTGCAGTGCGGTGAGCGCCCGCTGGTAGGCGAGCTCGGCCGCGACCTGTGCGCCGGCGTCGGTCATGTCGCTCCTCTCGTGCCGCCGTTCCCCACGCGGTCGGCCGGACGGGTGCCGGTGACCTAGGATGTTGCAGTCATATTCGCACCGATCGAGGATCCGAAGTGGGACTGTTCCGCCCCTATGAGCGGCCCGAGGCCAGCGACGCCCAGCCAGAGTCGACCCCGGTCGTCATCCCGGACCCGTCGAAACCGGGCAAGAAGGATGCGCCGACCCCATCCCGTCGCGAGGCGGAGGCCGCGCGCAGGGAGCGGCTCAACCCGTCGCTGTCCAAGAAGGAGTCGCGCGCCCGCGAGCGCGCGGCGAAGGCGAAGCTGCGCGACGAGCAGTTCACCAAGGCCGAATCGGTGCCCGCCAAGGTGCTGGTGCGGGACTTCGTGGACTCCCACCGCGGCGTGGCCCAGTGGTCGATGCCGATCCTGATGATCACGCTGGCGTTCTCGCTGCTGGTCAGCACGCTGAACACGAACGCGGCCGCCGTGGTGACGGCCTTCACCTACTCGATCTTCCTGCTGATCGCGGTCGACATCTTCCTGATGTGGCGCAAGTACCGCAAACTGCACGCCGAGCGGCTCCCGAACGTCCCGACCAAGGGGCTGCTCGCCTACATGCTGAACCGCGCGATCAACGTCCGCCGGCTGCGGATGCCCGCGCCGCGGGTCAAGCCGGGCGACAAGATCTGATGGGCTACTACTGGGCGGCCGCACCGGAGCCGTCCGAGGACGTCGCCGCCGACCTGGGCCTGGATATCGAGTTCGACGACCAGGCCCGCGCGGAGGCGTGGCTCACCGCGAGCTACGAGGACCTGGGCGAGGCCGGGGTGCACGCGGTGTCGCTGTACGAGAACGACCGGCTGGTCTACGGACCGATGAGCCTGGAGGCCTGAACCACACCCGAGGAGGACGTCATGGAGCAGCGCAGACTCGGCCGGATCGGCCACGAGACGAGCGTGCTGGTCTACGGGGCTGCTGCGCTCGGCGAGGTCGCCCAGGACGTGGCGGACGCGTCGCTGCAGCAGGCGCTTGACGCCGGCATCAACCACCTCGACACTGCGGCGTCCTACGGGCACGCCGAGGAGGTGATGGGGCCGACCGTGGCGCGGGTGCGCGACCAGGTGTTCCTGGCGACCAAGTCGACCGAGCGCCGGGCCGAGGATGCCTGGCGGGAGCTCAACCGCTCGCTCGAACTGCTGCGCACCGACCACGTCGACCTGTGGCAGGTGCACGCCGTGTGCAGCCTGGCCGAGCTGGACGAGGTCTTCGCACCCGGTGGCGCGATCGAGGCGTTCGTGCGGGCGAAGGACGAGGGCATCGCGGGCTGGATCGGCATCACCGGCCACACCGAGCAGGCCCCGGTGGTGCACGCCGAGGCGCTGCGCCGGCACGATTTCGATTCGGTGCTGACGCCGGTGAACTACCACCTGTACACGGCGGACCCTCAGTTCCGGACCGACTTCGACGCGCTGTACGCGCTGATCCAGGACCGCGACGTGGCGTTGCGCACGATCAAGGCGATCGCCCGCAAGCCATGGGTCGGGGAGCACAGGCTGGCCACCTGGTACGAGCCGTTCACGGAACCGGAGGACATCCGCGCAGCGCTGTCCTGGGTGCTCGGCATGTTCCCGGGCATCGCGGGCCTGGCCACCGCCGGGGAGACCACGCTGCTCGGCAAGGCGATCGCCGCCGAGGCCGACCGGATGGACGTCGCCGAGGCGGCGGAGCACCTGGCCCGGGTCACCGACTACGCGTCCATCTTCGTGTAGGCCGGATCCGGCTGGCCCTACCTGCCGGGCCCTCCAGACCATCAAAGTGGCCCGTAGAGGCCGTAGTCGGCCTCTACGGGACACTTTGCGGCGGTACGGGGGTGG
>JBDHZJ010000401.1:0-2839 GCA_039811825.1 Propionicimonas sp. | reverse complement strand
ATCACCAGCGTCGAGCTGCTGGAGTACCCCGAGCTCGGCATGGAGGCGATCTGGAAGATCGAGGTGAAGGACTTCCCCGCGTTCATCGTGGTGGACGACAAGGGCAACGACTTCTTCGCCGACGTCAGCCGGCCGACCGTCCTGCACCTGCAGGGGCCGGCCAGGTCCTGACGCGGAAAGGAACCGTCCCCGTTCTGCGTCGCCGACGTGGAATGGGGACGGTTCCTTTTCGCGTCGCCCGCGGCACGCTCAGCGGGCGTGCGCGTCCAGCCAGTCCAGAGCCCGGCCGAAGAAGTCGGGCGACAGGACGGGGGAGTGGCCGCCGTCCGTGATCGTCCACAGCGCGACCGCGGAGCCGCCCCGGCAGTCCGGCCAGGTGGTGGTGGTCGTCTCGGCGCCCGCCAGTTCCGGGTCGAGGTCCAGCGCGTCGCCGGCGCCGCCCTTCGCCGCGCACCCGTCGAGTTCCGCCCAGCGCTGCACCGTCCCGGTGGCGGACGGGTACTGCGCCGTCCCTGCGAACGCGACGGTGTCGTCGGCGGTGCCGTGCACCTGCAGGACCGACACGGGCTCGGACGGCCGGCACGCGTCCGGGTCGATGCTCAGCGGGCCGGCCAGCGAGACGATCCCGGTCACCTGGTCCGCGTGCTCGCAGGCCAGCCGGTGCGCCATGAACCCGCCGTTGGAGTGGCCCACCACGAACACCCGTGCGATGTCGACGGCGTAATGCTGCCCGACCAGGCCGATCAGGTCGCTGAGGTAGGCGGAGTCGTCCACGCCGCTGCCGTCGAAGTCGCAGCAGGCGCCGGTCGCGTTCCAGAACTGGCGGCCCTGGCTGTCCCTGGTGCCCTCCGGCAGGGCGACGAGCAGCCCGCGCCCGGTCGCGGTGGCGGTGAGCGACCAGTAGTCGTCCAGGGAGGACGCGTCCGAGCTGTAGCCGTGCAGGCCGACGACAAGCCCGGCCGGGGTGGACGGGTCGTAGCCGGGTGGCACGGCCAGCCGGAAGTCCCGGCCCTCGAGGCTGAGCGTGCCGGTGGCGCCCGCGGCGATCGGCGGCCCGGACGCTCCAGCCGGCGCGACACATCCCGCCAGCGCCAGGAGGACCAGCGCCGACAGCGCCGCCATCCACGTCCTCACCCCTGAAGGATCCCACGGTGGACCGAGTAAGGAACCGTCCCCAACCCGGTCCGCGGACCGAGTCGGGGACGGTTCCGAACTCGGTCCACCCCGGCGGCGCGGTCAGGGACGCTCGATCACGGTCACGCCGCGCAGGCCGTTGTACTTCTTCGCCTGCCTCTTCGTGAGCTTCACCTTCGTCGAGGACACCTTCGTCCAGGTGCCGTGCTTCCACACCGACTTCACGATGGTGCCCTTCCAGTACTTCCCGCTCTTGAACAGCTCGAAGTCGCGGACGTAGCGCTTGCCGTCCTTCGTCGAGAACCGGTAGCCGAACCGCGCCCAGTCGAGGCTCGCCAGGTACCAGTCGTACGCCCCCTTCATCAGCTTCTTCGGCGCCTGCTCGAAGACCAGGCCGCCGTTGCGCCAGGTCAGCACGCGGAACATCACCCCGTCGCCGCCGGAGGTGAGCAGCAGCAGTTCGTACCCCGACACCTTGTCCAGCTTCGCGGCGCCGGACCAGGGCTCGATGCCCCAGTCGTCGTCGATGGTCGAGGTGATCTGCACCACGTCGTCCTGGCCGGCCGCCGTCACGACGTTCACCACGAAGGTGTCCGCGCCGTTCTGCTCGACGGTGACGGTGTCGGCCTGGCCGTCGCCGTCCACGTCGACGGCGACCACGCGGGTGGCCACCGTCGCCGGAAGCGTGTGCGGGACGGCTGCGGCAGCACGAGCGGACGGCACCAGGAGCCCTCCCGCGATGGCGAGCGCGCTCGTCAGGACAACCAGTTTCACGGGCCTCATCGATCCTCCTCGGGTTCGTCTGCCCGTCTGAGGTGGAGACCTGCCGTCTGATACCGGCCCGCTTCTCCCGCAAAGTGTCCCGTAGAGGCCGACTACGGCCTCTACGGGACACTTTGCGGGAGCCGCGTCGCGAATTCCGCGGACACCCGAAATCCACACGACAGGCTGGCTAGCCTGTGACCGCTCGAACCCCCACCACGCGAAGGAACCGTTCAATGGCGAAGGTCACCTTCTTCAGCGGCCAGCAGCTGCCCCTGGAGATGCACAAGGTCCGGATCATCCAGAAGCTCACCCTGCACCCCATCGAGGAGCGGCGGCGGGCGATGGCCGAGGCCGGCTACAACACGTTCCTGCTGCAGAACGCGGACGTGTTCCTCGACATGCTCACCGACTCCGGCGTGAACGCGATGAGTGACCAGCAGCAGGCCGCGATGCTGATCGCGGACGACGCCTACGCGGGTTCGGCCACGTTCACCAGGCTGCACCGCAAGCTGGTCGAGGTGTTCGGGATGGACTGGTTCCTGCCCACCCACCAGGGCCGCGCGGCCGAGCACATCCTCGCCCAGGCCCTGGTGGAGCCCGGCACCTTCGTGCCGATGAACTACCACTTCACCACCTCGAAGGCCCACGTCACCGCGCGGGGCGCCGAGGTGCGGGAGCTGATCACCGAAGAGGGCCTGGAGGTGACCAGCGACAACCAGTTCAAGGGCAACTTCGACATCGCCGCGCTGCGCGCGTTGATCGCCGAGCAGGGCGCGGAGAAGATCGCCTACGTCCGGATCGAGGCCGGCACCAACCTGATCGGCGGCCAGCCGCTGAGCCTGGCGAACTTCCGCGAGACCACCGCCGTCGCCCGCGAGCACGGCATCCTGACCGTGCTGGACGCGTCCCTGCTGGCCGACAACCTGCACTTCAACAAGAC
>JBDHZJ010000400.1:0-2867 GCA_039811825.1 Propionicimonas sp. | reverse complement strand
TCTGGGTGTACATGGGGAACACCACGAGGTGGACGAGGCCGTCGACCCGCGACCGCTCGGGGTGGAACAGCACCAGCGAGTCGTAGAAGTCGGGCTCCTTGAAGTAGCCGTCGGCCCAGCGGCCGAGGTCGCCGGTGAGCGCCTCCAGGTAGGCGGCGTCGTGCGGGAACAGCGGGGCCAGCTCGGTGACGCCCGCGATCAGGTCGGCGACGTGGGTGCGGGCATCGGAGTGGTAGGCGGCGTCGTCGATGGCCCCGTTCGGGGACTCCAGGGACGCCAGCGCGGTGGCGGACTGCTTCACCTTCCGCCACGCGGGGTGCTGCGTGAGCGTCGAGGTGTCGGGTGTGACGGTGGTCATGGCGCATTCTCACGCGCCGGGGCCCACCTTGTCACGGGTCCGGGCGGGGGCAGCGTCGTGCGGCCCGGGGGCGAGGCTGTACGACTCCGTGCGAGAAGTCGCGAACCGTCTGCCCGGGGCGTGCCGCGCTCGTAGTCTGGGCGGGTGCGCACCCCGGTACGAGTGCTGGGAGCCGCCCTCGCGGCGGTTCTCCTGACGGGCTGCAATTTCGCGAACGTGTGGAACGAGGTGCCGGCGACCCAGCCGTCGTTCAGCCCGGCCCCGGAACCGTCGAGCGAGGAGCCCGACGACCGTGTCCTGCACCCCTACACCGGCGAGCTGGGCCGGAACACGACCTGCCGCACGGCCACGAAGTCCGAGCTGTCGGACTGGGGGCAGATCGGCGGCATGGGCACCTACCTGGCCGGCGCGCGGGTGCGGTCGAACGCGCCCTGGTGGACGGCGGCGGTGGTCACGCGCATCACGAAGGACAACGGGGCGACCGTGGACCGGTACGAGTACTTCGTGACCAGCTGGCCGACCTACGGCGAGACGTTCGAGCACGAGCCGTTTGTCTGGCGGATGACCGACGTGACCGGCGACCGGGCGGCGGCGAGGGCCCTGGCCTGCGCGAAGAAGCTCCCGCTGCCGGAGCGGAAGCTCGCCGCGAACGATCCGGACACCTACACCGGCAGGCTCGCCGGCGGCGCGAGCTGCAAGGCCGTCTCGCCGGCGCTGCTCGGCCGGATCGAACAGGTCGGCCAGGTGGGCGGCGCGATCACCTACCCGCGCGGCCGGATGGTGCGCGCCAACGGGAAGTGGTGGACGGTGGCCGTGGCCACCGAGGTGCACGCCAACAGCGAGGGCTACACCAGCGACAACGTGCCGGCGACCGCGCTCTTCGTGACCAACGCGCCGTCGTACACGTCCGCGAAGAACCCGTCGATCGTCTCGTTCCCGATCCACGCGAAGAAGTCGGACGCGGCGGCGCGCAAGGCGCTCGCGTGCCTGGAGGGTTGAGGGCCGCCATCCGTTCCGGGGATGGCGGCCCCACCAGGTAGACCGGGGGGTTGGTGGCCTGGCGGGGCCTCACCGTCGGCTCCAGAGTTCTTTTGAAGGGGGAGTGGAGCCCCACGGCTCCAATAACCGTATCCCGTTCGGTTCCCAAACGCGTAGCGCGATGCCGTGCGTTTTCCTGCTGACCACCGGGCCGGTGGCGCCGGCCCCGGTCAGGGGACGGTCAGGACCTCCGCCCCGTCCGCGGTGACCACGAGGGTCTGCTCGAACTGGGCCACCCGGCTGCGGTCGTCGGTGACCACGGTCCAGCCGTCCTCCCACACGTGCGAACGCTGGTCGCCCAGCGCGAGCATGGGCTCGATGGTGAAGGTCATGCCGACCTCCATCACCGTGTCCACCGCGGGCTCGTCGTAGTGGGGCACCACCAGGCCGGAGTGGAAGGCGGTGTGCACGCCGTGCCCGGTGTAGTCGCGCACCACGCCGTAGTCGAAGCGGCGCGCGAACGATTCGATCACCCGGCCGACCACGTTGATCTGGCGCCCCGGCCGCACCGCCTTGATCGCCCGGTTCATCGCCTCCTGCGTGCGTTCGGCCAGGAGCCGGGACTCCTCGTCGACCTCGCCACAGAAGTAGGTCGCGCAGTTGTCGCCGTGCACGCCGTCGTGGAACGCGGTCACGTCGATCTTGACCAGGTCGCCGTCGGCGAGCGGACGGCCGTCCGGGATGCCGTGGCAGACCACCTCGTTCACCGACGTGCAGCACGACTTCGGGAAGCCGCGGTAGCCGAGCGTCGACGGGTAGGCGTCGTGGGCCACGATGAAGTCGTGCACCACCTGGTCGATCTCGTCGGTGGTGACCCCGGGGGCGATCGCCGCCCCGCCCGCGGCCATCGCCTGCGCGGCGATCCGTCCCGCCACCCGCATCCGCTCGATGGTCTCCGGCGTCTGCACGTGCGAGCCCTCGTAGCGTTCGGGACGCGGTCGCCCGACGTAGTCCGGGCGCGGGATGTGCGCGGGCACCGGGCGCATCGGGGACACCGGGAAGGGCTTGATCGCGGTCACGCTGGGGATCATAGTGGGCCCGAACCCGACAGATCGGAGGCCGGAGCGATGGCACAGGGCGAGTGGTACTACTGCCTCGACCACCACACCGTGGAGCCGTACGAGGCGTGTCGCAGCGCCACCCGGCTCGGGCCCTACCCGACGCCCGTCGACGCAGCGAACGCACTCGAGAAGGTGGCGCAGCGCAACGACGACTGGGAGCACGACCCCCGGTTCAACGACGAGGACGACGACGAGGAGCCCCGGGAGGACCCCGACGGATTCGGCCCGTTCACTGGCTGAGCCCCAGCCGAGTTGTCAGAGTCTGGCGTCGCTATGACGACCCCAGACTCTGACATCTCGGTGGGTGGGGGACGGCTCAGGTCCCGCAACAGCCGCGTCCCACAGAGCGGTGTAACCGGATTGAAACACTTTCAGCGGCAGACTGGGCTGCATGGATAAGCAGACCGAGT
>JBDHZJ010000399.1:0-2874 GCA_039811825.1 Propionicimonas sp. | reverse complement strand
TACCTGCGACCGCTGGGGTCAGGCGGCTTCGCCGACGTCTACCTCTACGAGCAGGACCTGCCGCGCCGCCAGGTCGCCGTGAAGGTGCTCCCCGCCGGCCTGCAGGGCACCGACGTGCGCCGCATGTTCAACGCCGAGGCCGACGTGCTGGCCCGGCTCAGCGCGCACCCCTCGATCCTCACCGTCTACCAGGCCAGCGTCTCCGCCGACGGGCGTCCCTACATCGTGATGGAGTACTGCCCGGCCTCGCTCGGCGAGCGGTTCCGCCGCGAGCGGATCGCCGTGCCCGAGGTACTCGCCGCGGGCGTCAAGATCGCCAGTGCGCTCGAGACCGCCCACCGCGCCGGCCTGATGCACCGCGACGTGAAGCCGTCCAACATCCTCCTCACCGAGTTCGGTGCACCCGTGCTGTCCGACTTCGGCATCGCCGCCTCCCTCACCGGGGACGGGGCCGAGCAGCTGTTCGCCATGTCCGTGCCGTGGAGCGCCCCCGAGGTGATCGGCGAGCACACCGCCGGCAGCGTCGCGTCCGAGGTGTGGGCGCTCGGCGCCACCGTCTACTCCCTGCTCGCCGGACGCAGCCCGTTCGAACGCGACGGCGCCGGCCAGAACACCGCAGAGCAGCTGAAGCGCCGGATCGGCCGCGCCGTCTACACCCCGACCGGACGCCGCGACGTGCCGGCCGAACTCGAGGACGTGCTCGCGAAGGCCCTGCAGCGCGACCCCCGCCAGCGGTACGCGAGCGCCCGCGAGTTCGCCGAGGCGCTGCAGGAGGTGCAGCGGGGCCTGGGCCTGCCCGAGACCGCGCTCGAGATCGCCTCCGACAGCTGGGCGGCCGGCGGCCGGGCGATCGACTTCGCCGACAGCGGGGAGCGCGGCCCGACCCGGGCCAGCGTCGCCTACGTCAGCCCGCGCAAGGCCGCCGCCACCGACACCCTCAGCGGACGCAGCGCCGAGAGCGGCTCCTCCGGCATGGCCGAGCCCGGCCGGAAGCCGCGCGCCAGCTGGCCCTGGATCCTCACCGGTCTCGCCGCCACCGCCGCGGTGGTGGCGCTGGTCGTCCTGCTCTACCTGTGGCGGGTGGTCTGAGGTGACCCGCCGCAGCCTGCTCACCCTCGGCGGCGCCGTCGCCGCCGTGGCCGCGCTCGTGGTCGGGTCCGTGCTCTGGCCCGGTCTGGACGCCCGCCACGCCGCCAGCCCGGATGTGTCGGTGTGGGCGCTGCAGTCCGGCGAGGGCCAGCGCTACGCCCGGGTGAACACCGAGCTGGGCGAACTGGACACGGTTCGCCAGGTGCGCAACGCCAGCCGGATCGCCCAGGCCGGCGGTGCGGCGTACCTGCTCGCCGACGGCATGGGCCGGGTGGCCACGGTCAACCCCGGTAACCCCGCCGACCTCGACGCGGACGCCCTGCAGGAGGTGCCGGCCACTCCGCCCGGCACGGTCGACGTCGCGCAGTCCGGCGACTTCGTCGCCTTCCGGTCCGACGCCGGCACGGTCAGCTACGGCCGGCTCAGCGGGCTGAACGCGCTCAACCAGCTGCGCGACCCGGCCACCGGCGGCGCGGACGCCCAGCCGTTCGCCGCGGACGCCGTGGCCGTCGACGCCGACGGCGTCCTCACCGCCTACACCGCGCAGACCCACCGGGTGCTGCGCTACGACATCGCCGCCGACCGCCAGCTGGAGGTCGACGACGTGCCCGACGGGCCCGGCGCGACCGGCGTCCAGGTCACTGCGGTGGGCGACCACTGGGCGGTGCTGGCCGGCGACGGCAAGCGCGCCTGGCTCTCCGGCGTCCGGCAGTCGGTGGCGCTCGCGACCTCGGGGACGGTGGCCCTGCAGCGGCCCGCCACCGACGGCGACGCCGTGGTGCTCGCCGACAGCCAGGGCCTGGTCCGGCTCGACCTGCAGGGCAGCGCGGGTCGCAGCTTCCAGGCGACGACCACGCTGGGCGTGCCGGCCGCCCCGGTGGTCGTGGCCGGCCAGCTGCTGGCGGCCTGGCTGCCCCGCGACGGCGGCGGCACCCTGTGGCGCGACGGCCAGTCCGTGCTGCTCGACTACGCCGACCAGGCGCTGGCCGAGGACGCGGTGCCGCAGTTCCAGGTCAGCGACGACCGCGCGATCCTGAACGAGACCCGCTCCGGCTGGGTCTGGACGCTGCCGGACGGCGCCCTCGTGCCCTCCAGCCAGGACTGGTCGCTCGCCGAGCCCGAGCAGCACGAGAGCGCCGACGACGGCACCCGCACCGAGGTCGTGCTCGACCCCAAGCCGCCGGTCGCGGAGAACGACCGGTTCGGCGTCCGCGCGGGCGAGCTGGTCAGCCTCCCGGTGCTGCTCAACGACCACGACCCCAACACCGACGTGCTCACCATCGACCCGGGTCGCCTCGCCGGGCTCGACGCCTCGTTCGGCACCCTCACCCTGACCGACAACAACCAGCGGCTCGCCGTGCGGGTGGCCGACGGGGCCAGGGGCTCGGCGTCCTTCAGCTACCGGGTGAGCGACGGCACCGCGGCGAACGGCCGCTACTCCAACACCGCGACGGTCACGCTCTCGGTCTCCGACGACACGGCCAACGCGGCGCCGGCCTGGTGCCCGAACGGCTGCCTGGCCGACTGGCCCGCGCCCGAGGTGGCGCCGGGCGGCACGGTGACCGTCCCCGTGCTGAACGGCTGGGTCGACCCCGACGGCGACCCGCTGCTCGTGCTCGGCGCGCGGACCACGAGCCGGGCCGTGTCGGTGGCGGCCACCCCGGAGGGCGAGGTCGTGCTGCAGCACCACGACTCCTCGGCCACCGAGGCGACGAAGGTGGGCGTCGACGTCACGGTCGCCGACACCCGCGGCGAGACCACCACCAAGCAGCTCACGTTCCGGGT
>JBDHZJ010000398.1:0-2899 GCA_039811825.1 Propionicimonas sp. | reverse complement strand
GGGATCCACAGGTCCACCCCCGAACCCCGCCGGATCCGTGCCACGACCGCGTCGGCAACCTGGTCAGGGGTGGACGAGAACGGCGCGGGCTCCATGCCCGCGGTCATCCGGCCGATCACGAAGCCCGGCCGGGCGATGATCAGGTGCACGCCGCTGCCGTGCAGGGCGTCCGCGAGCCCGGACGCGAACCCGTCCAGCCCCGCCTTCGCGGAGCCGTACACGTAGTTGGCCCGGCGCACGCGCGCGCCCGCGACAGAGGAGAAGGCGACCAGCGTGCCGCGGCCGCGCTGCCGCATCCGCCCGGCCAGCACGGTGAGCAGCGCGGCCTGGGCCACGAAATCGGTGTGCAGGAGCGCCGCAGCCGCACCGGAGTCGCGCTCGGCCAACTCCTGGTCACCCAGCACCCCGAAGGCGAGCACGGCCACGTCGATCGGCCCGACCCGTTCCTCGATCTCCGCGACGACCGCGGGTTGAGCGGCGATGTCGTCGGCGTCGAAGTCGATCGTCTCCACACGCGCCGCGCCGGCCTCGCGGCAGGCGGCCACCGCGTCGTCCAGCGGGCCGGGACGCGCGGCCAGCACGACGCTCGCACCGGGCGCCAGCCGGGTGGCCACCGCCAGCCCGATCTCGCTGCGTCCGCCGAAGACGGCGACGACCTCGCTCACAGCAGTGCGGCCAGCTTCGCCATCCGGACCAGCGACGACTCCCGCCCCAGCAGTTCCATCGACTCGAACAGCGGCGGGGAGACATTCGATCCGGTCACGGCCAGCCGCACCGGGCCGAAGGCGAACTTCGGCTTGATGCCGAGGCCGTCGACGAGCGCCTCGCGCAACGCCGCCTGGATGGCCTCGTGGTTCCACTCCCCCAGCCCGGTCAGCGCGTCCGTCGCGGCGGCGACCACCTGCGCGGCGTCGGGACCGGCCTTGGCCAGGGCGTCCGGGTCGATCACCAGGTCGTCGTCGGCGGTGAACAGGTAGGCCAGCTTCGGCACGGCCTCGCCGAGCAGCACCAGCCGCTCCTGCACCAGCGGCACGGCCCGGCGCAACAGGTCCACGTCGGCGTCCGAGGGCTGCGTCCACTGGCCCTCGCGGACGGCGAACTCGACCACGCGGTCGGCCAGCTCGTCGGCCGACAACGCCCGGATGTAGTGCCCGTTCAGCGCGTTCAGCTTGGCCAGGTCGAAGATCGGGCCGGTGGTGTTCACCTTCGCCCAGTCGAACGCCGCCACGAACTCCTCGAACGACGCCACGTCCTCGCCCTCGACGACCGGCGGGTAGGCCAGCAGCTGCAGGAAGTTGCGCAGAGCCTCCGGCAGGTAGCCCTGTTCGAGGAACCAGGTCAGCTGCGCGGCCGGGTTCTTGCGCTTGGAGATCTTGGACTTGTCGGTGTTGCGCAGCAGCGGCATGTGCGCGAACGCCGGCTCGGCCCAGCCCAGCCAGCGGTACAGCAACAGGTGCTTGGGGGTGGAGGAGATCCACTCCTCGCCGCGCACCACGTGCGTGATCCCCATCAGGTGGTCGTCCACGACGACCGCGAGGTGGTAGGTCGGGAAGCCGTCCGCCTTCAGGATCACCTGGTCGTCGGGACGCGGCGCACTCACCTCGCCGCGGATCACGTCGGTGAACGTCAGCTCGACGTCGTCGGGGACCAGCATCCGCACCACCGGCGTCTCGCTGAACCCGGGCAGCTGGGCACGCTCCTCGCGGGTCCTGCCGTAGCAGAGCCGGTCGTAGCCGGTGACCGCGGCCTTGCTCGCCTGCTGCTCGGCCCGCAGCTCGGCCAACCGCTCGGTGGAGCACCAGCAGTAGTAGGCGTGGCCGGCCTCGACCAGCTGGTCGACGAACGGGCGGTAGGTGTCGAGCCGCTCGGACTGCCGGTACGGCGCGTAGGGGCCGCCGATGTCGGGGCCCTCGCTCCAGTCCAGGCCCAGCCAGTGCAGCGTGTCGTAGATCTGCTGCTCCGAGGACGCCACGTAGCGCGCGCGGTCGGTGTCCTCGATCCGCAGCACGAATGCCCCGCCGGTGGCGCGGGCGTAGGCGAGGTTGAACAGGGACATGTAGGCCGTGCCGACGTGCGGGTCGCCGGTCGGCGACGGCGCCACGCGGAGGCGGGCTGGGCTGGCAGTCATAGCCGGATCAGCCTACCGAACCGCCGAACGCCTCCGGTTCGGTCGAACGCCTGCGCCCGGGCGGAGGCGTTCGACCGGAACGGAGGCGTTCGGCGGACCAGCGGCGGTCGGGAGGGCGGCGCGGCGCTTGTAGGCTTCGGCCATGACCGAGCCCGTTGCCGCCAACGACTTCATCCGCGACATCATCCGCCGCGACAACGAGCAGGGCACCTACGGCGGCCGCGTCCAGACCCGGTTCCCGCCCGAGCCCAACGGCTACCTGCACATCGGCCACGCGAAGGCGATCACCGTCGACTTCGGCGCCGCAGAGGAGTTCGGCGGCATCTGCAACCTGCGGCTGGACGACACGAACCCGGACACCGAGGAGACCGAATTCGTCGAATCGATCCTCGCCGACATCGCCTGGCTCGGGTTCCACCCGGCGCAGCTCCTGCACGCGTCGGACTACTTCGGCCAGCTCTACGAATGGGCCGAGCACCTGGTCGGCAACGGCCTCGCCTACGTGGACGACCAGGACACCGAGACCATCTCCGCCCAGCGCGGCGGCTTCGGCAGACCGGGGGTGGGGAGCCCGTTCCGCGACCGCAGCGTCGCCGACAACCTCGACCTGCTCCGCCGGATGAAGGCCGGCGAGTTCGCCGAGGGTTCCCGGGTGCTGCGGGCGAAGATCGACATGAACCACGAGAACATGGCCCTGCGCGACCCGGTGATGTACCGGATCCGGCACTCCCACCACTTCCGCACCGGGGGCGACTGGTGCATCTTCCCCAC
>JBDHZJ010000397.1:0-2906 GCA_039811825.1 Propionicimonas sp. | reverse complement strand
GACGCGAACCTGTACCAGCACATCGACCCGACCCTGGTCGGCAACGACATGCGCATGCTGGTCTCGGACATGGCCGGACGTGCCAACATCCAGCTGAAGGGCTCGGAGCTCGGCTACGACCTGTCCGACCGCGAGCTGGCCGCGCGGATCACCGAGAAGGTGAAGCAGCGCGAGATGGACGGGTACTCCTACGAGTCCGCCGACGCCTCCTTCGAACTGCTGCTGCGGGAGGAACTCGGTCGAATGGAGGAGTTCTTCGAGGTGCTCAGCTGGCGCGTGATCACCGGCCACGAGGTGCATCCGGAGGGCGATTCCGAGGCCGTGGTGAAGGTGCGCGCCAATGGCGTCAGCTACAACCTGGCCGGCGACGGACACGGCCCCCTGAACGCGCTGGACGTCGCCCTGCGGGCCGCCCTCACCCAGGCCTACCCGAAGGTGGATTACTTCGAGCTGACCGACTTCAAGGTGCGCATCCTGGAGCAGGGCCACGGCACGGACGCGATCGTGCGCACCCTGATCGACATGACGGACGGAGAGCGCACCTGGACCACCGTCGGCGTCGGCACCAACGTGATCGAGGCCTCGTGGGAGGCGCTCTACGACGGCTATCGGTGGGGCCTGATCCACTCCGGCATCGCCGATGTGACCGGGGTCGAGGCACCCGCAGAGGACGCCCTGGTCTGATCCACCCTTCCTGGACGCGCGCTTCGGCCGGTCGAGCCCGTCGAGACCCGGCGCCGAAGTCGTACGAAGTCCGGCCCCCGGCCCTCGTGGGAGGCCGGGCAGGCCTACGGTCGAAGCATTCCCGACCGAACCGAGGTGTTCCGCCATGCGTCCACTTCCGATTCGTGCCGCTGCGGTCTGCGCGGGCCTTGCGCTTGCCCTGACCAGTTGCAGCGCGGCGGCTCCGCGCGCTCGCGCCGCGGGAGAACCTGCGGCGGCGGGCGTGATCACGACGCCACTGCCGGTACTGCCGCTGGTGCCGACGGTGCGGGCTGCGACGGGGGACCTGATCTGGGTGGACTTCAGTGGCACGCAGTACCTGTCCTCCGACGGCGGCGCGACGTGGGAGCGGTTCATTCAGGAGGACGACTTCTTCGCGGTCGCGGCCGGTGCGGGCGCCTTCGGCTACTACGGGGGCACGGACGGCATCGACGACGCGAACAGCTTCTACCCCGGCACGGACACCCGGGTGGTGGCGCTGAAGGGCTGGGGCGAGACCTGGCACGCGGTGGCGGTCGGATCCCTGCGCACGTTGAGTGACCGGCAGAAGATCGCGTCCCGGGACAAGTCGCCGGTCACGGTGCACTACTGGAAGCTGCCGAGGTCCGTGCGGCACAAGTCGAAGACGCACTCGTACGCCTTCACGGCGGACTCGAAGTACCTGGTGCGGATCACTCACCCGAAGTCCGGCTCGACCGACTACGCCACGGTGGTGAAGGCGTCAACGGGCCGGACGGTGGCGCGGCGCAAGCTGGTGCGGTCGAGCCGGCATCTGGTCGGTGGCGCGAGCGTGTACTCGCTGGTGGCTTCGAAGTCGGGCCTGTCCGTGTGCCGCAAGCCGATCCCGTCGGGTGCGCGCACGTGCACGCTGGTGGCCGCCGGTGACCATCGGGGGTCGAGCGCGACCTTCTTCCAGCAGGGTCGGTTCTCGCTGGTGCGCGACCCGGCCGCGGCGACCCCGCTGCTGGTGGACGGGGACCGGGTCACCGCGGTGACGCTACCCGCGTCGGCGGTGTCGTGGAAGATCGACGGGGTCGGCGATCCGACCCGTCCGTTGGTCCGGGTCGTCGACGAGGCGGGGGAGACGACCCACCTGCGGGTGCTGGCCGACGGCGCCACGGAGGAGTACCTGGGCGATGTGCCGGGCACGTCGCTGTGGACGACCGGGGTCGCACTCTCTCCCGACACGCTGCTCTTCTCCGGCGCGGGCCAGGTGTGGACACAGGCGGTGTTCGCGAGCGGGCTCGGTGACAGGGTCCGGCACGACTGGGTCCAGGTCGTGGGAGCGTCGGCCGGACGCTGGCTGGTCGGTCAGGGCGAACAGTCCTACTCGGCTGCGGCCTGGACGGTGGATGCCGGCGAGCCGGTGGCGGAGCTGCCCGGCGATGCGGCGACCTGGCGGATCTCGGGGCCGTACGTGTACAGGCCCGGGAAGGAGGTCCGCACCGTCCTCGGGAAGCAGATCGACGATGTCGTGCCGCTGGCCATGTTCGGCAGCCTGGTGGTGGAGCAGGTGAGCGCCCCGGCGGCCTCGGGCTACGAGGTGCGCGTCCGCGACCTGGCTGACGCGGATCTCGACCCGGTGACCGTCACGCTGCCGACCACGGGCGTACTCACCTCGGAGGTGCAGCTGTGGGGCGACTGGATCGGTGTGACCGATGCCGGGGTGGACGCCGCCGACGGACAACGAGGTCGTGCTCCACAACTGGGTCACCGGTGCGACCCGTACCCTGCAGGCGCGCGCCGTCAAGCTTGTCCGGTTCGGAGACGGACTCGCGGTGCTCACGAAGATCGTGAACGGCGACCGCACGGATCTCGTGTGGAACTTCGACAGCGGGGACGAGACCGAACTGGGTGAGGTCTACGACGACCTGGTTGCGCTGGACGGGGACCGGGTGGCCTACGTCCTGCAGGCCGTGGGGTCGCAGCCGAGCTCGGAGCTGACCCTCCAGACCTTCGCGGGCGCCGGGGGGAGCGCGCCGCGACTGCTGGGTGTGGTGACCGGCGGGGAGGCGAGCGTGGCATCCCCGTGGACCGTCCAGCTGGACCTGAGCAAGGCGGTGGTGGCGGGATCGGTGGTGATCCGTTCGGCCGAGGGGGACGTGGTGCGGAGGATCGCAACGGACGCGGCGCCGGACGGGTCCATCCGCGGCGTCTCCTGGGACGGCGTGGACGCGGACGGC
>JBDHZJ010000396.1:0-2920 GCA_039811825.1 Propionicimonas sp. | reverse complement strand
ATCGGCAGGCTGCCGCTGAAGGTGACCGAGCCGTTCCCGTCCCGGCCGAACACGAGCGACCGGTTGCGCTGTGCCGCCTCAGCCTGCCGTTGCAGGCGCCGTTCCTGCGCCTCGTCGGCCTGCTGCGGGGCGACCTGGGCCAGCACCTGGGGCGCGGCCTTCGCGAGCCGGTCGGAGTCGGTGGAGGCGGCCAGCCCGAGCAGGATCTGCTCCGCCTCGCCCAACTGGCCGTCGTCCAGGCCGCCGAGGCTGCCGAGCACCGAGTCGATACTGCGGGCCTGGCCAACGCTGATCCGCCCGGACGCCGCGGCCTCCGCCACCGCCGGGTGCTCGGCCAGGTCGCGCGCTTGGTGGAGCAAGCCGGCCGCCTCGCGCTTCGACAGCCCGCCCCGGGTGGCCAGCCAGGTGGTGGTCGGAGTGCCCGTGTCGCGCAGGGACTCCTGCGCCGCGTCGGCCTGCGCGAGCAACACGGCCGCCAGCGCGGTGAGCCGGGACGCGAGCGCTCGCGCCTGCTGGGCGCGTTCCAGCCGCTCCCCGCGCGCGACCTGCGCGGCGTCGAGGCCGTCGAGGATGCCCTCGATCGACGTCAACGCCCGGGACGCGGGCGACGGCTGAACTCCCATGGAACAAGCCAATCACCCGGCACTGACAGAAACCGGTCTGGTGACCATCGAAACGGCCCTATCATGCTGAGAATCGGCTGAATATATCGAACACACGTACACCAACTCACGAGTTCCACGGGACGCCGGGTCGACGCTGATCCGGCTCACACCCTGGTGCGCGACTCGCGATGACCCGCCGCTGGTTGTGGCGATGGTCCGCGACGAAGTCGCCCGAGCCAGGTGGCGACGACGACGACACCGAGCACGACCGCGGTCGCGAGGGTGGCCTGAACGGGCCACGGTTGGAGGTGGTCGGACCCGCTCGGCCGCGCGAGCGCCACGAGGACGGCCGGGCCGGCGAGCCCGGGCAGGATGCTCCAGCGGACCGGCTGGGCGGCCAGGGCGCCGAGCAGGCCCATCACGAGGCCGGTGGGGACGGCGAGCGCCGCCCAGAACAGCAGCTCGTCCCAGGACAACGCGGCGTAGCCACTCAGGGAGTCGCTCAGGTAGTACGCCAGGTCGGCGATGAGCAGTGCAGCGACTCCCGCCACGGGACCGGCCCAGATCCGGTGGGCGAGCCAGCCCGCGAGGAAGGCCGTGACCGCCCACGCGCCCGGAGTGCCGAGCACGGCCGCGAGCACCTCCAGCGCGAACACCCCCTCTCCCGGCGCGAGCGATCCCGGGCTGTAGGGAGAGCCGAACACGTTGCTCAGCGAATTCAGCAGGCCGAGCACCAGTCCGCACACGAGGGCGACCGCCGCCGTGCCGGGCAGCGAAGGTCGCCTTCCGCGCCCGCGGGCACCGTGCGCGGGGACACCCTCGTCTGCCTGCATGCCGTCCAGTGTGCCCGGGCGCGGAAGCGCTGCGGACGATCAGGGACCCGGGACGAGCACCGTCCCCGCACCGAGCCGGTCCAGTTCGGATTCGAGTACCTCGCGCGCCTCGGAGCCCGACAGGTCGCCGACCAGCACCCGCACGGTGAGCCCGTCGGCGAGGGCGAGCAGCCGCCGCGCGGTACCCCGGGCGTCGAGTGAACCGGACGTGGACGGCGGCGGCCCGGCGCGTTCGATCAGGCGGACGCACTCGTCCTCGGTGCCGCGCTTGGTGTCGGCGAGCAGCCGGCCGACCTCGGCGTCGTCCACCGACTTGGCCAGGTAGGCGTGCCAGATGCTGGCCCCGAAACGGGCCCGCGGCGAGTCGGGGATCGCGTGCAGAAGGATGTGGCCGAGTCGCGCCAGGGGTTCGTCCGGCAACTCCTCGTACTCGCCGTGGGCGTCCTCGATCATCGCGACACAGGCAGCGCGCACCAGGGCCTCCCGCGTCCCGTAGTGGTGCTGGATGCCTCCGACCGAGACCTGCGCCCGCTCGGCCACGCGCCGGAAGGTGACGCCTTCGATGCCGTCGTGGGCGATCAGTTCCCAGACTGCGCCGATGATCGAGCGGCGACTGGCGTCCGGATCGGGCGTGACCATGTTCCGAAGATAGCAGTACAAACGTATTGGATCGTCGTACAGTACAGATGTATTGGGAGGAGGGAGGAGCCATGCCACCCAGCAGGACGCGCAGAGCGCACCCCCGCCTGCGGCGCACCGCGATGCTGCTGGTCTGTGCCCTGGCCGTCGCCCAGGTGGTCGGCTGGTTCACTGCCGCGCCCCGGGTCGGGCACTTCCGCGGCGCCGCCGAGCGCGACGCCTATGTGGACGCCTACTCCGAGGCGTTGGGCCTGATGCCCACCCCGACCCGCACGCTCGACCTCCCGACGTCGTTCGGTTCCGTGCGCGCCTACGCCTGGGTGAACGCCGCGGCGACGGGCGACCCGGTGGTGCTGTTGCCCGGTCGCGGCAGCGGCGTCCCGATGTGGTCGGAGAACCTTCCCGGCCTGCTCGCCCGCCGCTCGGTGTACGCGCTGGACGCGATCGGCGACGCCGGGATGTCGACGCAGTCGGTCCCCATCACCGGGCCCGTCGACCAGGCGACCTGGATCGACGAATCGCTGGCCGCGCTGGGCATCGACCACGCGCACATCGTCGGGCACTCGTTCGGGGCGGCCGGCGCGGCGGCGCTCGCGACCCACCGCCCCGGACGTGTGCAGACCCTCACCCTGCTCGAGCCGGCCTTCGTGCTGCGCTGGCCGCCCCTGGTCACCCTGCTCTGGTCGGTCCCGGCGTCGCTGCCGTCCCTGCCGCAGGCCTGGCGCGAGGCGGCCGTCGCGCACATCGCGGGGGAGGACCCGGGCCGGCTCGACCCGGACGACCCGGTCACGCGGATGATCACGCTCGGTGGCACGGCCTACTCGGCCGACCTGCCCACGCCGC
>JBDHZJ010000395.1:0-2923 GCA_039811825.1 Propionicimonas sp. | reverse complement strand
TGGGGACGGTTCTTGCGAACCGAGGGGGACGGTTCCCGTGAACCGGATTGGGGACGGTTCTTGCGAACCGGAAAGGAACCGTCCCCGCGAACCGGAGAGGAACCGTCCCCGGTTCGGCCCGGGTCAGGACGCGAGCAGGCCGTGGGCCAGCCGGGCGGCATCGCGGCGGTTGTCCACACCGAGTTTGCGATAGATCGACTTCAGGTGGGTCTTGAGGGTGTTCTGGGAGATGAACAACGCCTGGTGGATCTCGGCCGCGGTCAGGGTGGTGGCGAGGTAGCCGAGCACCTCCCGCTCCCGTGCGCTGAGCACCGTGTCGCCGGCCGCCAGGTTGCCCGGGTGGTCGGCGATCAGGCTCGCGAGGAACGCCTCGTGGGCGGAGCCCCGGGCGGCGTGCTCGATCAGCAACTCCGCGAGCGCCGGGTCGGGACGCCTGAACGCGCGGCGCAGGTCGGACGCGGCCGCGAGCCCGAGGGCTTCCTCCAGCATCACGTGGGCGGCGTCCGTCGCCCCGTCCTCGTGCCGGCACAGGGCGGTCAGGGTGAGCGCCCCGACCCGGATGTACACCGGCGAACCGGCGAGCAGCAGACGCGCCTGGGCCTCGGCCTCCTGGACGCGGCCGAGCGTCCAGTTGAGCTCCGCGGACAGGATCCGGACGGACGGAATGAAGTTGCTCGCTGCGGCCATCTCGTCCAGTGCCGCGAGCGCGTCCGTCCGGTCGCCCCGGAAGGCGGCGATGCCGGCCCGGATGCCGAGCTTGTAGACCCCCCAGGGCAGACCGTGGACGGTGGTGTTGGGCACCTCGGCCAGCAGCCGCTCCGCTTCGGCGATCGCGCCGGGGTCGCGTGCGGCGAGCGCCGTGTGGGCGAGCCAGACTGCGGCCGGCGGGGCGGCCGAGGTGATCGCGCCACCGGCGAGGGCGGCGTGGCGGAACGATTCGAGCGCCCGGGCGTTGTCACCGGACCAGAACGCCAACCAGCCCCGGACGAACGCCTCCACCGCGCCGTCCTCGCGGCGCCAGGCTGCCTGTTCGGGGGCCTGCCCGAGGGCGCGGCGGGCCCCGGCGAAGTTCCCGCCGTAGGCGAGGATCAGGGCGAGATTGACCTGGGCCCGGTCCGCGAGGTCGTCCAGGCCCTCGGCCCGGCACCGGGTCGTCGCCTCGGTGAGCAGGGGCGCGGCCCCGACCTGCCGCAGCCGGAGTCGTGACCAGCCGAGCAGCAGTACCGCGCCGGCGTGCAGCGCGCCGTCCAGTTCGATGTGCTCGTCGAGGAAGCGCTCGACGTCGGCGCACGCGGCGTCGAGCTGGTCCTCCGCGTCGGCGAGGAACAACCGGGCCAGCCGATCGGTCACGGTGTAGGCGCGGAGCCGGTCGGGGGGCAGGTCGGCGGCGGACAGCCGGGCCCGGTGGGCGAGTCTGGCCGCGGTGTGGACGTCGCCGAGGTTGTGCACGCACAGCGCCCGGATGGTCAGGATCTGAGGATCGTCGTGCCACGGCGCGGGCAGGCCCTGGCACAGCGCGTCGACGAGTTCGGAGTCGCCGCGCAGCACGCTGGCCAGCCACTGCGACGTGATCAGCCCGGCCGCGAAGGCGGGCTCCCGGGCGGCCAGCGCGTGGGCGGCCGCCTCATAGGGGTCCACGACCCGGAGCAGGGCGGCGGCCCGCCGGTGCAGGGAGCGCGCCAGCGCGGGATCCCGACGGACGAGAAGCGCCCGGCCCGCCTGCGCCATCACCGGGTGCCACCGGTAGATCGGGTCGCGGTCAGGCCGGAAGACCCGCTCCAGCGGCAGCCCCCTCGAGACCAGTTCCTCGAGCTGCTCGCTCGCCCGGGGCGAGTCGGTGAGGTCTGCGGCGAGCTGCCCGGTGAGCGAGTCGCACGTGCAGCCCTGGAGCACGAAATCACCGAGCTGGTCCGGCAACTGGCCGAGCACGTTCTCGACCAGGTAGTCCGCGAGTTGCGGGAAGGTGTCCCCGGTGTTCAGGCCCGGCACCGGCGTGCCGGAGCCCGTCGAGATCAACGCCAGCCGGACCGCCACCGGCCAGCCCCCGGTCAGGGCCCGCAGCCGATCCGCCTCGGAGTCGTCCAGGTCTCGCCCGAGGCTGAGGGCGGCCTGCTGCACCTCCCTCGCGGTCAGGGCCAGGTCGTCGGGACCGAGCCGGGCCAGCTCACCGCTGGCCAGGAGGCGGGCCAGCCCGATGTCCGGCTCGGCCCTGGTCGAGAGCACCAGGCGCAGGCCCAGGTCACGGCGCCCGACCAGGTCGTGCAGGAGCTCCCTGGCCTCGGCGGTGGAGGCGAACTGCAGGTCGTCGATGACCAGGACGGGCGAATCGGTGCCCGGTCCGGCCGCGTCCACGCTCCGGGCCAGGTGCTTGAGTGCGCCCTCGAGGGTGTTGCGCAGGTGCTCGGGATGCTGGTCGGCGCGGGTGAGCGAGAGCCAGCCGAGCGGGCGCGAGCAGCCGTCGGCCCAGGCGCTGAGGGCGGTCGTCTTCCCGAAGCCGGCCGGGGCGCGCACGGTGGTGACGCGGTGCGCGTCCACCAGTGCGGTCAGGCGGCCCCACAACGCGGGACGGTCGATCGCGTGCGCGGGCAGCGCCGGGCGGGTGAACACATGGCCGGGGATCCTCGCTCCCATGGCCGAACGGACGGGTGGCATGACACCGTTCCTTCAGTGGTTGGCGGACCTCTGACTGGCTCAGCCTCAAGTTACCACCGCCTTTCACCCCCGCGGGGTGATGCCCTCCGATCGGGCGGGCGGGACGCTGAGGGCATCGCCGCGAGGGCGGTCGGCGACCCTTGCCCTGATCTGGGCGCCGAGAGACGAATGCTTCACACGAAAGGGAGCCTCACCGTGGACTTCTGGCAATTCTTCTGGCTGATGGTCTGGGGATTCTTCTTCATCCTCTACCTGATGGTGCTCTTCCAGA
>JBDHZJ010000394.1:0-2940 GCA_039811825.1 Propionicimonas sp. | reverse complement strand
GCTGAACGGCGAGCAGTTGCCGGTGTACGCCGCCGACTACGTGCTGGCCGAGTACGGCACCGGCGCGGTGATGGCTGTGCCCGCGCATGACCAGCGCGACCTGGACTTCGCGAAGGCCTTCGACCTGCCCGTCCGCGTGGTGGTCGAGACCGGGGAGGCCGATCCGGGGCAGACCTGGGTGGCCACGCCCGGCGACGGCACGTACGTGAACTCGCCGTCCCTGGACGGGCTGACCGACAAGAAGGCCGGCATCGCGGCGATCACCGCCCAGCTGGCCGCCGAGGGACGCGGCGAGTCCGCGATCACCTTCCGGCTGCGGGACTGGCTGCTCAGCCGGCAGCGGTTCTGGGGCTGCCCGATCCCGATCGTGCACTGCCCGGCCTGCGGCGAGGTGCCGGTGCCGGACGACCAGCTGCCGGTGCGGCTGCCCGACCTGCGCGGTGCGGAACTGTCCCCCAAGGGCACCAGCCCGCTGGCCTCGGCCACCGACTGGGTGAACGTGGACTGCCCGTCCTGCGGCGGGCCGGCCCAGCGGGACACCGACACGATGGACACCTTCGTGGACTCCTCCTGGTACTACTTCCGCTACTGCTCGCCGAACCGTGACGACGTCCCGTTCGACACCGCGGAGGTGGCGAAGTGGATGCCGATCGCGCAGTACGTCGGCGGCGTCGAGCACGCCATCCTGCACCTGCTGTACTCGCGGTTCTTCACCAAGGTGCTGCAGGACATGGGCCTGGTCGACTTCCCCGAGCCGTTCCTGCGGCTGATGAACCAGGGCCAGGTGATCAACCAGGGCAAGGCGATGAGCAAGTCGCTGGGCAACGGTGTCGACCTGGGCGCGCAGATCGACACCTACGGCGTGGACGCGATCCGCACCACGGTGGTGTTCGCCGGCCCGCCGGAGGACGACATCGACTGGGCGGACATGTCGCCGGGCTCGTCGCTGAAGTTCCTGCAGCGCGCCTACCGGCTGGCGCAGGACGTGACCAGCGCCGTCGGTGTCGACGCGGCGTCCGGCGACCTCGGCCTGCGCCGGGCCACGCACAAGGCGGTGCAGGAGATCACCGATTCGCTGGAGTCGCACCGCTTCAACGTGGCCGTCGCCCGGATCATGGAACTGGTGAACGCGGCCCGCAAGGTGATCGACAGCGGCGCCGGCCCGGCCGATCCGGCCGTCCGCGAGGCCGTGGAAGCGGTCGCGATCGCCCTGAGCACGGTGGCGCCGTACGTCGCGGAGGAGATGTGGGAGCTGCTGGGCCACGCGCCGTCGGTGGCGAACGCGTCCTGGCCGGTCGTCGACCCCGCGCTGCTGGTGGCGGAGTCGGTCACCTGCGTGGTCCAGGTGCAGGGCAAGGTGCGGGCGAAGCTGGACGTGGCCCCCTCGGCCACGGACGCCGAGCTGACCGAACTGGCGCTGGCCGACGCCGGCGTGCAGCGGGCGCTGGCCGGACGTGAGGTGCGCCAGGTGATCGTGCGCGCCCCCAAGCTGGTCAGCATCGTCCCGGCCTGAGCGGTCGACTGCGCTCACCGGTCCCTGAGGAGAACGAGCGGCGTCACCACGGTCCCTGAGGAGCCGCGGGGAACGAGCGGCGTCACCACGGTCCCTGAGGAGCCGCCGGGAACGAGCGGCGTCACGAAGGGCTTCAGCCGAGCGCGAGCGTGACGTCGAGCCCGAGGTGGTCGGTGCCGTCGATCCGGAACGTCCGATAGCCGGTGGCGCTGAAGTCGTTCGAGACCAGCACGTGGTCGATCTGGATCAGCGGCGGGTACCAGGCGTCCGCGGGGTAGGTCGGGTGCCAGCCCTCGCCGGCGCCGGCATCGGTGAGGCCCGCCTTGGCCGTGAGCTCGCGCAGGGTCAGGTGCTCCGCGGTCGCGTTCAGGTCGCCGACCACCAGCAGGGGCCCGCCGGTGTGCTCCAGCGCCAGCCGGGTGAGCGACGTGGCGTCGTCGAGCCACCGGTTCAGCCCGTGCTTGGGATTGGCCGGGTGCGCGGCGACCAGGGTGAGCGGGTGGTCCGGCACTCCGAGGGTCACCGCGAAGTTCGAGAACAGGGTGTCGTCGGTGCCGTCCAGGGGTGTGATCGGGTGCCGGGAGAGCACCATGGTGCCGCGCGCGTCCCCGGTCCAGGTGGTGGTGCTGTAGTCGTCCCCGGCGGTGCCGGTCCGGTAGGGCAGCAGCTTCGACCACGGCCGGTGCGCGAACGCCTTCGCGTCCGACCGGGTCACCTCGGCGAGCACGACGACGTCGGGTCGGCGGCGCCCGACCTCCTCGGCGACCTGGTCGAGGTCGGCGAGTCCCCAGCGGAGGTTGAGCTCGAGGACCGACAGCGAGGTGCTGCCGGCGGCGCTCGCGCGGGCGGGCGCCGGCAGGTAGGGCAGCAGGACGCCGGTGTGCCAGGCGAGGCCCAGCGCGAGCGGCGCCACCAGCAGCCGGACGCGTCCGCGGCTGCCGATCAGGGCCAGCACGACGGCGACCAGCCAGGCCAGCCAGCCATACGGGGCGAAGGACGCCGCCATCGCCAGCCACTGGTGCTGCGCCTGAAGCTGGGGCGCCGCGACGAGCAGCAGCAGGCCGAGCCCGACGAGCGCGAACGGGGTGGCCAGCCAGAGCAGCCAGCGGATGCTGCGCGGGGGCGCGCCGGCGGTCGGACGCCTCGTGTGTCCACCCGCGCCGCCGCGTCCGCCGGACGGGCGGTTGGCCGGCCGGTTCGACCGGCGTGTGGGCTGGGTCACGTCGTCCAGCTTCCCAGCTGTGCCCAAGCGGACGCGCGAGGCCCCGCCGTCAGCGCCGGGTGAACTCCAGCCGGAACAGCTCGGGGCCGCGTTCCAGGTAGGCGAGGTCGAGCGCGTCGGGCGCGACCCGGTTGAGCTGGGTGAGCAGCGGCAGCGGGTCGTGGTCGACGACCAGGACGATCTTCTGGCCGGGCTTCATGCTGGT
>JBDHZJ010000393.1:0-2944 GCA_039811825.1 Propionicimonas sp. | reverse complement strand
GCAGGAACGTCACCCGCACGTCGGCGGCGACGGGGGCGAGCGCGGGCAGCGTCCAGGTGGCCAGCGAGTCGGCGTTCACGGCCAGGCGCACCTCGGGCAGCCCGGCGCCGGTGGCCGGCAGTGCGGCGTCAGTGTCGGCGGCGAGCGCGGCGATCTGCCGGGCCAGCCGCAGCACGGGCCGGCCGGCGTCGGTCGGCACCACGGGACGGCTTCGCCGCAGCAGCACCGCCCCCGCCGACTTCTCCAGCGCCTTGAGCCGCTGGCTCACCGCGGACGGGGTCAGGTGCAGGGCCGACGCGGCGGCGTCGAGCGTGCCGTGATCGACCACCGCGGCGAACGCACGGAGCTGGGGGAGGTCCCAATCCACGAGACCATCGTAAGTGAAGCTAATGAAGACTGAGAAACATTCGCTGGACTGAACGGCGGTCTGCCCCTACGGTCGAGCCGTGTTCACCATCGCGCTCGCCGGCCTCAGCTTCGGGTTCGGCCTGATCGTCGCCATCGGCGCGCAGAACGCGTACGTGATGCGTCAGGGCCTGCGCCGTGAGCACATCGGCGTCGTGGTCGCGATCTGCACGCTCAGTGACATCGTCCTGATCAGCCTCGGTGCCGCCGGTGTCGGGGCCCTGGTCCAGGCCCACCCCGCCGTCCTGGTGGCGGTGACCCTGCTCGGCTGCGCGGTGCTCACCTGGTACGCGATCCAGGCCGTGCGCCGGGCGACGCGCACCGAGGTACTCCTGGCGGACGGGAGCGGCGAGGCGGCCCCGCTGGCGTCCGTCGCACTGACCGCCGCTGCGCTGACCTGGCTCAATCCGCACGTCTACCTCGACACGGTGGTACTGATCGGGTCGGTGGCATCCACCTACCCCGCGCCGTGGGTGTTCGCGGCGGGGGCGATGCTGGCCAGCGCGGTGTGGTTCGCCGCGCTGGGGTTCGGCGCCCGGGCGCTGCGTCCGCTGTTCACGAACCCGACGGCCTGGCGGGTGTTCGACCTGGTGGTGGCCGCGATCATGATCTCGGTCGCGGCGGGCATGCTGCTCGGCCTGCGCGGCACCCTCTGACCCGGTTGCGGCCCGTCCGGCGGCTACCCGGTGCAGACCGTGGCGAAGGCGGTCATCTCCGTCTGGAAGTCGGACAGCGCCGTGAGCATGTCGGGCATCTTCGAGGTGTCCTGGATGCCGGCCTTCAGCGCGGCGATGAGTGCATCGAGGGCGTCGAGCGCCTTCTGTGCCTGTGCCTTCACCTCCGGGTTGTCGACCTTGGTGACGGCGGTCTCGAAGGACGCCCTGAAGTCGTCGAGCGCCTTCAGGGCTTTCTCCGGGTCGTTGCCGAGGTTCGACCCGACATCCTGCAGGGCCTGGCCCGCCTCGTTCATGGTGTCGCCGAGCACAGTGCAGGCCTCGCTGGCGCTCTGGCCCGAGGAACCGCCGGTGTCGGATGGTGCGGAAGTCGCCTCGGACGCGCTCGAACTCGCTGCGGGCTCGGAGGTCGCGCCGCCGCCGGGCATCAGGTTGCCGAGCGATGAGCAGCCCGTGAGCAGCAGGAAGCCGGTGGCGAGGCCGATGGCCGGGGTCAGGTGTCGCATGATCTGTCTCCCCCATGTGATGTCTGGCAATACTGACTGTAGGGGATGGCCTCCAGCGACGGTCGAGGTTCCGGCGGGAGTTCGCGCGTAGGGTCGGTGCCGGACGGAAGGACGTCGGCATGGACGAACCGGTGATCATCAACGAGGACTCGGACGGGGCGGAGCTGGCTGCGCTCTACCGGGACCTGCACCGCCACCCGGAGCTGTCGTTCGCCGAGGAGCGGACGGCCTCGATCGTCGCGCGGACCCTGGGCGGGCTCGGCTACGAGGTGCACACGGGCATCGGGCGTACCGGCGTGGCCGGCGTGCTGCGGCGCGGGGACGGGCCGACGGTGCTCGTGCGTGCCGACATGGACGGGCTGCCCGTCGAGGAGGCCACCGGGCTGCCGTACGCCAGCACCGCCCGCGGCATCGATCCCGACGGCCACGACGTTCCCGTGATGCACGCCTGCGGCCATGACGTGCACGTCACCTGCCTGCTCGGCGCGGCCAGGCAGCTCGCGGCCGACCCCGACTGGACGGGCACGCTGCTGCTGGTCGGCCAGCCCGCGGAGGAGGTGGGGTCCGGGGCGAAGGCGATGATCGCCGACGGCCTGTACGACCGCGTCGGGTCCCCGGACGTGGTGCTCGGCCAGCACGTCGGTCCACTCCCGGCGGGCATGATCGGACTGCACCCCGGGCCCGCGTTCGCGACGTCCGATTCGCTGACGATCACCCTGCACGGGAAGGGCGGCCACGGTTCACGTCCCGAGTCCTGCGTCGACCCGGTGGTGATGGCGGCCTCCCTGGTGCTGCGGCTGCAGGGCATCGTCGCGCGTGAGGTGGCCGGCGCCGAGGTGGCGGTGGTCACCGTGGGCGTGTTGCGGGCGGGGACGAAGGTGAACATCATTCCCGACACCGCAGAACTCGAGGTCAATGTGCGTTCGTACGACGAAGAAGTACGCCAGCGGGTGCTCGCGGCGATCGAGCGGATCACCGTGGCCGAGGCGCAGGCGTCCGGTGCCCCGCGACCGCCGGAGATCGTGCACACCGACAGCTTCCCCGTGCTCGTCAATGACCCGGACGCGAGCGCGCGCACGGCGTCCGCCCTGGCCCGGGTGTTCGGCACGGCCGCCGTCGTCGACACCGGGGCGATCACCGGCAGCGAGGACGTCGGCGAGTTCGCCACCGCCGCCGGCGTGCCCTGCGTGTACTGGATCCTGGGCGGCGCCGACCCGGCGGCGTTCGCGGGGGTCAGCGGCGCAGCCGGCCTCGTGCGGGCGATGCCGGGCGTCCCGTCCAACCACTCCCCGCTCTACGCCCCGGTGATCGAGCCCACGCTCGGCAACGGGGTCGCCGCGCTGGTCGCGGCCGCGAAGG
>JBDHZJ010000392.1:0-2949 GCA_039811825.1 Propionicimonas sp. | reverse complement strand
TCGCGCCCGCCTCGGGCTACCCGCTGGTGGTGATGCTGCACGGCGGATTCGGCAGCGGCGCGCAGGCCGAGGCCGCGTACGGGTGGGACGAGCAGGCCGACACCGCCGGCTTCCTGGTCGCCTACCCCGACGGGGTGAACCGGGCCTGGAACGCGGGCGGTGGTTGCTGCGGATTGCCCGGCAGACAGGACATCGACGACGTGGCGTTCCTCGAGGCCGTGGTTGCCCGGATCGAGGCCGAGGCCCCGGTGGATCCCGCCCGGATCTACGCCACGGGCATGTCGAACGGCGGGATCATGGCCTACCGCCTGGCCTGCGAGAGCGACGTGTTCGCCGCCGTCGCCCCGGTCGCGGGCAACCAGCTGGTCGGTTGCGGGGACGCGAGGCCGATCTCGCTGCTGCACCTCCACGGCGCCGACGACACCCACGTCCGGCTCGACGGCAGTCGCGGGGAGGGCGTCGCGCACATCACCGGTCCGGCGGTCGCCGACGTGGTGGACGCCTGGCGCGAGAGGGACGCCTGCGACGCGTTCGCCACCGCCACGAAGGGGCTGGTGACGACCTCGGTGGCCACCTGCCCGCAGGGACGCTCCGTCGAGCTGATCGTGGTCGCCGATGCGGGCCACCAGTGGCCGGGATCGGCGCGAACGGGCTCGCCGGGCGCTGATCCCCCCTCGCCGGCCCTGCCTGCGACCGCGACGATCTGGGCGTTCTTCGCTGCGCACCCGAAGCCGTAGCCCGGTCGGGGAGTCCGGCGACCTGCCTGTCCACAGGCGCCGGGTTGTCCACAGGCAGCCGGGACCGGTGACCGCCACCGGTGCCCGTTGCCGATACTCCCCGTCGAGAACCGAGGGAAGGATTCGGCATGGACGCAGCGGTGTGGATCACCGGCAACGTGGGCAGCGAGGTGGAACTGAAGGAGTACCGGGAGGGCGTCACCTACGCCAGCTTCCGGCTCGCGTGCACCCCGCGGCTGTGGCGGGGCGGGCAGTGGGGCGACGACGAGACCACCTGGCTCGGCGTCGTCTGCAACAAGGCGCTGGCGCTGAACGTCAAGTCCAGCATCGGCAAGGGCGACCCGGTGGTGGTCGTCGGGCGGTTGCGTACCGAGCGCTGGACCGATCCCCAGGGGGCCCGGCACGAGCGGCTCCGGCTGGACGCCCAGTCGGTCGGTCACGACCTCTCCCGCGGCACGTCGGTGTTCCGGAAGTCGCCCAAGTCCGTGCCCGAGGACCAGGAGGTCAACATCAGCGAGCTCATGGTCGCCACCGAGGGGCAGGAGGCGCCGGGCGATGACGCGACGAAGCCGGGGGTGGACGCAGCCTGAACGGCGGTCGCAACGCCCCGGGGGTGGTGCGCGTGGGTACGAACGAGACTGTACGGATCCCGTGCGTCGGCGCTGAACCGGAACCGGTTCGTGGTTCCATCGAATTCGCCGACTGCTCCCACCCCCAAGGAGTCGCAATGCTGCCGAGCCGCCCACGAGGCACAGCCGGGTCGGGTGCCCACCCGGGTGCTGCGAGAGGGCGCCCGTCCGCGCCCCGCGCCACGATCGTTCCCGGACGGCCGGGTCTGCGTGCCGCCGCGTCTGTGGTGCTGCCTCTCTCCGCTGCGATCAGCTACGTCGCCGCGGGCGCGGTGAACGCCGCGGACCTCGTGTTCGGCCGGCGGCCGTCGGTGGCCGGCGCGGTGTGGTCAGCGGTCTATGTGACCGTCTGGCTGGCGTGCGCGGTGCAGGCGGGGCGGAGCCGCCACAGCCGCCAACTGCGCTGGACGGCGGTGTTCTGGGCGGTGGTGATCGGCGGGACGGCGCTGTGTGGAGCCTTCCTGCGGCTCAACCTCGGCACCGGGGCGGCCATCCCGGGCGGCTGGGTGGCGCCGGCGGTCCTGCTCGTCGTCGCCGCGCCGCTCTACGGCCTGGTCGGGCTCCTCCACGTCGAGCCGCTGCTCGCGATGCTCGGCGTGGCGTTGGGTGCGGCCGTCCTCACCATGGCCCTGGCCCTGGTGGCGCGTCGACTCCGGCCGTTGACCGGCACGGCCGGTTGAGCAGACGGTCGATCAGGCCCCGTTGGCGAGGCGACCGGAAGGATGGCGAGGCGACTGGAAGGATGGCGACCATGGGACTGTTCCGGCGCCGAAGGACGACGCACTTCACCACCGGTCATCCGGGGGACGACCAACTGCTCACCCAACTGGCCCGGATGAGCGACCTGACTGCTCCGCGGCACTGGGTGCACTACCTCTACTTCGCGGACGAGGCCGCTGCCCGCGGAGCTGCCCCGGTCATCCAGGCCGCCGGATGGGAACTGCAGGAAGTGGCCGAGTCCGCGGCCGGCGGCCCGCAGTGGGTCGTCATCGCCGAACGGAACGGCGCGGTGACGAGCCCCGAGGCCGTCCGTGAAGCGCGGACCTTCTTCGAACGGGTCGCCCGGCAGTGGCCGGGCGGCGAGTACGACGGCTGGGAAGCGAGCGCCTGAAGCTTCGCTCC
Organism: Propionicimonas sp.; assembly: GCA_039811825.1. Taxonomy (GTDB): domain Bacteria; phylum Actinomycetota; class Actinomycetes; order Propionibacteriales; family Propionibacteriaceae; genus Propionicimonas. The sequence goes on along the minus strand of JBDHZJ010000392.1, from coordinate 461 downwards.
GGCACGGACGCCGCCCGCCGGCTCAGTCGCGGGTGAGCCGGCGGTGCTTCGTCCGGTGCGGACGGGCCGCCTCGACGCCCATCCGGGCGATCTTGTTCTCCTCGTAGTCGGCGTAGTTGCCCTCGAACCAGAACCACACGGCGTCGTCCTCGTCGGTGCCCTCCCACGCGAGGATGTGGGTGGCGACCCGGTCGAGGAACCAGCGGTCGTGGGAGATCACGACGGCGCAGCCGGGGAACTCCAGCAGGGCGTCCTCCAGCGACTGCAGCGTCTCCACGTCCAGGTCGTTGGTCGGCTCGTCGAGCAGCAGTACGTTGCCGCCCATCTTCAGGGTGAGGGCCAGGTTCAGCCGGTTCCGCTCACCGCCGGAGAGCACGCCGGCCGGCTTCTGCTGGTCGGGCCCCTTGAACCCGAAGGACGCCACGTAGGCGCGCGACGGCATCTCGAAGCTGCCCACCTTG
>JBDHZJ010000391.1:0-2956 GCA_039811825.1 Propionicimonas sp. | reverse complement strand
AAGCGGAACCTCGCCCCGGCCTTCGTGTCCTGCACGTCGGAGAGCTGCGTCCCGGCCGGGAAGCGGATGAAGAACGGGACGTTGCTCAGGTTCAGGTCGCGCGCGGTGAGCGGGGTGTCGTCGGGACCGGTGACCGCCGGCCCGGGGCTCGGCGGGTAGTCGCCCCACGCGATCATGGTCTGCTCGCCATGTGTCACCACCGACCCGCCCAGGCCGTGGCCCTCCCAGCTGATCATGCCGCTCACGTCGGCGTCGATGGTGTACCCCGCGGACGGTAGCAGGTCCCGGTAGAACGCCAGCACCACCGTCGAGGCCGGAGCGTCCAGGAACACGGTCAGGCCAAGGTAGGAGTCGACCCTGGTGCCCTCGGGGAACCGGAAGCCCTTCGGCACCACCATGCTGTAACCGTCCACCTGGACCAGTTCCATGTTTTCGGCGACCTCGGGGGTGGCCTCCGCGGTCGCCACCGCGGTGGCCGAGGGCGTGGCGGCCGGCTGGCTGGCCGGCACCACGGGGACGGTCGCGTTGCCGCACGCGCTGAACAGGACGGCGCCGGCGATGGCCGCGGCGAGCGCGGCGAGGTGCGCGAACGGGCGGTGGGACTGGCGCGGGGTGGTGGTGGTCATGTCGTCGGGTCCTTTGCTCGATGGTGCGGCCAGCCTGTCGGGCTCTGGATGCACGCGCACGACGGACATTGTGCTGTCGGCAGTTCGTCCGACTTCCCCCGGGGGGGCCGGTTCGGCATTCTAGGCGCCATGACCACTCCCGGGCGCGGCCTGCTGGCCGCCGTCACCGGGATCCGTGCGCTGCAGCTGGCCGTCTGGCCGTTCGCCATGGCCACCGCCCCGGTCACCTCCCTCGCCCAGCCGCTGCTGGCCGGGCTGGCCTGGGCGATCGCGGCGACCGGAACCGTGGTCACGCTCACCCGGGCGTGGCTGCTGCGCCGCTGGTCGGCGTCGGTGTGGTGGACGGACGCACTGCCGGCCGCGGTCGCCCTGCTCCTCGGCGGGCTGGCCACCCAGGCCGGGCACGCCGCCGACTTCAACAACGCCGCGGTGGCGCCCGCGATCGGCACCGCGCTCACCCTCGGCCTGGCCGTCGCGCCGGGCGCGGCGGTCGCCGGCGGGTTCGGGCTGCTCGCGGCCTACCTGCTCGGTGCCTGGCAGACGGTCGCGCTGGGCCCCGTCGCGCTCACCGCGGTCGCCGCGAACGCCGTCCAGCTGGCCGGCGCTCCGGTGCTGGTGGTCCTGCTCGACCGGGCGCTCGGCGCGTCCCGGCGACGCGCGGAGGCCGCCGAACTCGAACTCGCCGGGGCACGGGCCCGGCTGGCCGCCGCCGACCGCCAGGCGACCGAGCGGACGCGGCAGTACCGCCTGCTGCACGACACCGTGCTGTCCACGCTGAGCGCCCTGTCCCGGGGCAGCCTCGAGCTCGACCGCCCGGACGTCCGGCACCGGCTCGTCGCGGACGCCGACTACCTGCGCGGCCTGATCTCCACCGGCAGCAGCACCGCGGGCATGCGCCTGGTCGGAGACCTGGCGGCGCTGAACCGGGAGCACGCGGCGTCCGGGCTGCGCCTGCACCAGCAGTTGTCCGACCTGCCCGACGAACTGCCCGACGAGGTGCTCGCGGCGGTCTCCGCGGCCGTCCGGGAGGCTCTCAACAACGTGCTGCGGCACAGCGGGGCGACCGAGGCGTGGGTGACCGTGACCGGCGAGCAGGCAGGGCAGCCCGGCGCGATCCGGGTGGCGGTGACCGACCGCGGCCGGGGCTTCGACGTGGCGGGTGTCCGCGGCGGGATCGGGCTGCGACAGTCGATCGCAGCCCGGCTGGACGAGGTGGGTGGCGGCAGCGCCGTGGACAGCGAGCCCGGCCAGGGCACCAGCGTCGAGCTGTGGTGGCCGCGATGATCCGGCTGGCCGCGATCGACGACGACCGGATGCTGCTCGGCGGCCTGCAGGCGTGGCTGGAACCGGTCGACGACATCGAGCTCGCGCTCAGCTGCGCAACCCTGGACGACTACGAGGAGCGGCTGGCCGGCGGCGTGGCCGTCCCGGACGTGGCGCTGCTCGACCTGAACCTGCGCGACGGCAGCACGCCGGCGGCCAACGTCCGGCGGGTGCTCGCGTCCGGGGCGACGGTGATCATGGTGTCGACCATCCCGGACGCGGACGGCGTGCTGGCCACGCTCGAGGCGGGCGCGGCCGGCTACCTGACCAAGGACCAGGACCTGGACGCACTGCTCGCCGCGGTCCGCGAGGTGGCGGCGGGCGGGTCGGCGTTGAGCCCCGAGCTGGCGTTCATGATCAGCCGCGACTCCCGTCCGCAGCGCCCGCAGCTGTCCGCGCAGGAGCGGCTGGTGCTCACCGCCTACGCGTCCGGGGCGACGCTGGCCGCAGCCGCGCGCCGCGCGGGGATCGCCTACGGCACCGCGAGGGAGTACCTCGAGCGGGTGAAGCGGAAGTACGCCGAAGCCGGGCGTCCGACGTACACCAAGCTCGACCTGGCCGACCGGGTGCGGGAGGACCGCCTGGACCTCGGCGGGATGGGCGAGTAGCGATACGGCCGCCGCACCGCTCCGGTTGGCGCTACTCTCGAAGCGGCAGAAGGAGGGGCCCGGATGCCGTCGCCGACGAGGGTGGTGGACTGGCGCGCTGCCGCCGACCCCGACGACCTGCGCGAGTACGACCGGTTCGGGCCCTGGATCGACCGGGTGGGCGCCCTGGTCGACATGCCGCGCCGGTTCCGCCCCTGGTACAGCGAGCTCTCGGCAGCCACCCACCTGATCAAGGTGCCCCGCAACATCGACCGGGCCCAGGCGCGTCCCGGGATGGACCTGTACTCCGTCGTGCTCGCCCTGTTCCCGGACTGGCTGTGCATGCTCCGGCTGGACGTCGGCGGCGTGACCCGCACCGACCTGCCGCTCGAGCAGGTGGTCGCGACCAACGTGCACACC
>JBDHZJ010000390.1:0-2957 GCA_039811825.1 Propionicimonas sp. | reverse complement strand
ACCTCGATCGGGATCCGGTCGAGCGTGTTGTGCTCGGTGCCGGCCATCACGATGATGCCGGCGTCGGTGAAGGCCTTCACATAGGCGTCGACGCAGGCGCTGGTGTTGCGCACCGGGATCAGCTCGGCGGCATGGATGCCGCGCTCGACCAGCTGCGCGGCCAGGCGCTCGGCCGGGTCCTCGAACGGGCAGACCGGGGAGGTGCCGTCGGCCAGCGTCGGGTACGTGGGGATGCCGTCCATCTCCAGCACGTAGTGGTAGGCGTCGGAGAAGCTCAGCGGTACCTCGGCCACGAATCCGGGCGTGCCCACCTTGATCAGCCGGGAACGCAGCTCGCCCTGCAGAGCGACCGCGTCGTCGATGTCGACGGCAGACGGTCCGCCGTAGGCGCGCTCGAGCACAGCTGCGCGCTCCTCCGCGGGCAGCCCGGCCAGGATCCGCTGGAAGGCCATCGCGATGTGCCGCTCCTGCAGCGAGACCCACTGCACCGGCACGTCGGCAGCGGCAGCCACATCGCGGGCGATCACCTCGGCGGTGAGCCCGGTGTCCAGGCCGCAGGCGGCGAAGTGGCCGGCGAGCTTCGCGACCATCTGCGCGGCGCGCTCGTCGTTGCCGGAGCGGATCGACCCGGCGATTCGCGCGGCCTCGTCCGACTTGCGCCGGAAGGGCGCGATGCCCTTGCCGCACAGGTACATCCGGCCCGGGTTGGCGGGGTCGTTCACCCGGACGCCCTCGGCGGCCAGGTCGTCGTCCAGGGTGATGAACTCCAGCCCGTACAGCGCGACGATCCCTGCCGCGGACGCCTGTTCGGCGAAGCGGGCGTACACCTGCTGGTCGAAGAAGTTCGAGATCCCCACGGCGCCGGCTCCCTCACGGGCCGCCGCGTCGATCGCGTCGGCGACCGTGCTGAACGCCGAGAAGTTGGGGGGGAAGTGGACGTGGGTGTTGACCACGGGGAACGATCCCCCGGCCGCCTCCCGGACCTCGCTGTCGCTCATCTGCGGTACCTGTCGTGGGTGTCGTGACGGCGTCCGTGCCGTCTATTGGAACGATTCAAGATCGTAGCACCATTCCCTGTCCCGCGACAGCACCGGACCGGATCCCCGAGAGCCTCCCGGCCTGGCGTCGATCTCAGATTGATCACGATTCGGTGGTTCGCGTGACAAGTATCCGCTACGGTCCCTACCATACAGAAATCGATTTCTGGACGGAGGCAACGATGCTCCTCAATCTGGATCCGGTTCTCACTGGGCGCATGCTGCTGGCGCTGGACGAGATGGGACACGGTGACGCGGTCGTCATCGCCGACGCCCATTTCACGGCGGCGAAGCTGGCCAGGAAGCACCTGATCGATCTGCCCGGGCTGACGTCCCCACGCGTCCTGGCCGCCATCCGCTCGGTCGTCGTACCCGACACCTACGCGCCGACGCTCGAGCTGATGGAGTGCCCCGACGGCGTGCTGCCCGTGCAGTCCGAGCTGATCGCCGCCGCCCGGCTGGACGGCGCCGAGCACCGCAGGGTGGAACGTTTCGCCTTCTACGACCTGGCGTCCGAGGCCGAGTTGATCATCCGCACCGGAGAGACCCGGATCTACGGCAACGCGATCTTCCACAAGGGCGTCACCCCCGTCCCCGACCCGGAGGCACTCCCGTGACGGCAGTACAGACCGCGCCGACCCCCGGCGCGCACGACCCCGACCTGCTGCTGCAGGTCGAGGGCGTCGACAAGAGCTTCCCGGGCGTGAAGGCGCTCGAGGGCATGCGCTTCGACCTGCGCAAGGGCGAGGTGCTCGGGCTGGTCGGCGAGAACGGGGCCGGCAAGTCCACCCTGATGAAGCTGCTCACCGGCATCTACTCACGCGAGGCCGGCGAGTTCTGGCTGAACGGCGAGCCGCTGAACGTGCACACGCCGAAGGAGGGCCAGGAGGCCGGGCTGTCGATCATCCACCAGGAGCTGAACCTGGTGCCGCACCTGAGCGTGGCCGAGAACATCTGGCTGGGCCGCGAACCCGTCTCCGGCGGCTTCTTCACCCGGCCCGGTGAGCAGGTCCGCGAGACCCGTGACCTGCTCGAGCGGCTGGGTATGCGCATCGACGCGAAGGCCATCGTCTCCACCCTGAGCGTCGCCCAGCAGCAGATGGTGGAGATCGCCAAGGCGCTGTCGTTCACGGCCACCAAGGTCCTGATCATGGACGAGCCCACCGCGGCCCTCAACGACGCGGAGGTCGACCAGCTGCACGAGCTGATCCGGCGGTTCATCACCCCGGAGACGGGCGTCGTCTACATCTCCCACCGGATGGGCGAGCTGAAGCGGATCGCCGACCGGATCACCGTGATCCGGGACGGCCACTACATCGACACGATGCCGATGGCCGAGACCTCGCTGGACGAGGTGATCTCGAAGATGGTCGGACGTGCGATCAACACCGAGGCGCGCCCGGAGAACGTCCGCGACGACCGCCCGATCGTGCTCAGCGTGTCGAGCCTGTCCACGAAGGCGCTGCTGAAGGGGGTCAGCTTCGACCTGCACCGCGGCGAGGTGCTCGGCTTCGCCGGGCTGATGGGCGCGGGCCGCACCGAGGTGGCCCGGGCGATCGTCGGCGCCGACCCGATCACGTCCGGCGAGATCCTGCTGAACAGCAACCCGGTCACGATCCACTCCCCGGCCAGGGCGGCCGACCTGGGCATCGGCTACCTCTCCGAGGACCGCAAGCGGCTCGGGCTGATGCTGCCGCTGTCGGTCGCGCACAACATCGCGATCAGCTCGATGGGCACCCGGTTCACCTCGGGCCCGTTCGTCAGGGACAAGGCGATGCGCGAGGCGGCGGAGGCGTCCAAGAAGCTGCTCAACATCAAGACGCCGAGTGTGAACCAGCTGGTCAAGTACCTCTCCGGCGGCAACCAGCAGAAGGCGATCATCGCCCGCTGGCTGGTCAAGGACTGCGACATCCTGATCTT
>JBDHZJ010000389.1:0-2961 GCA_039811825.1 Propionicimonas sp. | reverse complement strand
GCGTACCCGCCCCGCTCACTCTCCAACACCCTGCGCAGGCCCAGCACCTCCAGGAACCGGACCATGCGCTCCGGCTCGGGGCTGAACCGCATCGGGAACACCCGGCTCGTCTCGCCCATCACTGCACCCTCCTGACGTAGTCGCGCAGCGCGGACTCGACCACCGCGGACAGGCTGCGGTTCTCATCGATCGCGCGGTGCTTGACCTCCCGCACCAGTTCGGGCGGGAGGTAGACGTTGAACTGCACCTTCGGCGCACGTCCCGCTTCACTCATGGCTAGCATACTAGCATTCTAGGAATCGGGTGACAATCCTCGCCCTCTCACCCATGACGATCCCTCCGCCGCTGCGCCTCCCGGGCCGGGGGCCCATCCCCAGCCGGCCCCGGGAGCCTGCGGCGCGACCGCCGTGGCTACCGCGCGCTCAACCACCCCTGATCAATGCTGCGCGATTCCCTCCAGGCGGTGCTTCCACCGTAGCCCACCGACGGCGCAGCCATGGGCAGCCGGACCGAGTTGGGACGGTTCCTTACTCGGTCCGCACACCGTGGGTGGACCGAGTAAGGAACCGTCCCCAACTCGGTCCACGGTCAGTCGAGGCGAGTGAAGTCGAGCGTCCTCAACACCAGTTCGCCGGCCTCGTCGCACTCGTCGAGGTCGACCTGCGCCGTGATCGACCAGTCGTGGTTGCCGTCCGGGTCGTCGATGATCTGGCGCAGGTCCCAGGTGCGCCCGTTCTCGGTGACCACCAGCAGGCCGGGGCCGCGGGCGTCCGCGTCGGTGGGCAGCACCTCGTGCTCGTCCCAGTACTCGCCGAGGGCCTCGTCCCAGCGGGTCCGGGTCATCGCGCCGCCGGGTTCGAGGGCGGCCAGGCCTTCGACGTCATCGGACGCTGCGAGCTCCACCCGCCGGAACATCGCGTTGCGGACCAGCACCCGGAACGCCCGGACGTTGCTGGTCACGGTCTGCGGCGGCCGGACTTGGACGTCCTCGCCGGGCTCGTGGGACGACAGCCCGGCCAGCGACTCCCACTCGTCCAGCAGCGAGCTGTCGGTCAGCCTGGTCACCTCCCCCAGCCACTCGACGAGGTCTTCCAGGTCCTCGGTGCGCAGGCTCTCCGGCACCGTCTGGCGCAGCGCGCGGTAGGCGTCCGACAGGTAGCGCAGCAGCAGGCCCTCGCTGCGCTGCAACCGGTAGAAGGCGGTGTACTCGCCGAAGGTCATCGCCCGTTCGTAGAGGTCGCGCACGACCGACTTCGGGTTCACCGGGCTCTCGGCCAGCCACGGGTGCGCGGCGAGTTCGCGGGTGTGCACGGCTTCCAGCAGGTCCACCAGCGGGCGCGGCCAGGTCACCTCGTCGAGCAGCTCCTGGCGTTCCTCGTAGTCGTAGCCGTCCGCCTTCAGCTCGGCGACCGCCTCGCCGCGCGCCTTGAACTGCTGGGCGAGCAGGATCACCATCGGGTTCTCCAGAGTGGCCTCGATCACGCTGACCACGTCGAGGGCGTAGCCGGGCGCCTCGGTGTCGAGTTCGGCCATCGCGGCGAGGGCGAACGCGCTGAGTGGCTGGTTCAGGGCGAAGTTGTGCTGCAGGTCGACCGCGAGCGCGTAGCGGCGTCCGCCCGGCGTCGGCTCGTCCAGCCGCACGACCACGCCGGCGCGCAACAGCGAACGCCCCATCGCCGCAGCCCGGCGCAGCAGCCGCTGCCGCGCCGGACGCTCGGTGCCGCAGGAGTCGATCAGGGACGCGAGCGCCGTGCCGGTGTCCTCGTCGCGCTGCAACAGGTTCAGCAGCATCGCGTGGGTGACCCGCATCCGGGCGTGCAGCGGCTCCGGCTCGGACTCGACGAGCTTGGTGAACGTGGCCTCGGTGAAGTTCACGAAGCCCTCTGGCGGCTTCTTCCGCCGCACGCTGCGCAGCTTCTTCTCGTCGCCGGCGAACTTGGCCAGGATCCGGGTGTTCTCCACCTCGTGCTCGGGCGCCTGCGCCACCACGTAGCCCACCGTGTCGAAGCCGGGCCGCCCGGCCCGTCCGGAGATCTGGTGGAACTCGCGGCTGCGCAGCACGCGGGTGCGGCGGCCGTCGAACTTGGTCAGCGCGGCGAAGACCACCGTCCGGATCGGCACGTTGATGCCGACGCCGAGCGTGTCGGTGCCGCAGATCACCGTGAGCAGGCCGCGCTGGGCGAGGGTCTCGACCAGCCGGCGGTAGCGCGGCAGCATGCCCGCGTGATGCACCGCGATCCCCGCGTGGAGCAGCGTGGAGAGGGTCTTGCCGAAGCCGCCGGAGAACCGGAAGCCGCGCAGCGCGTCCACCAGCCCGGCGCGGTGGCTGCGGTCGACGATGCCCGAGCTGAGCAGGGCCTGGGCACGGTCCACCGCGCTGCCCTGGGTGGAGTGGACGACGTAGACCGGTGCCTGTCGCTCGTCGATCAGGCGCTGGATGGTCTCGTGCACCGGGGTGGTCGCCCACGAGTACAGCAACGGCACCGGACGGACGGCGCCGCCGACGATCGTCGCCGGGCGCCCGGTGCGTCGCTCCAGCGCGGCGGCGACCTCGGTCATGTCGCCGAGGGTGGCGGACATGATCACGAACTGCGCCTGCGGCAACTCCACCAGGGGCACCTGCCACGCCCAGCCGCGGTCGCGGTCGGCGAGGAAGTGGAACTCGTCCATCACCACCTGGTCGACCCGGGCCGCGCGCCCCTCGCGCAGGGCGATGTTGGCCAGGATCTCGGCGGTGCAGCACACGATCGGCGCGTCGGCGTTCACCGAGGCGTCGCCGGTGACCATGCCGACGTTGCTCGCGCCGAAGATCGCACAGAGCGCGAAGAACTTCTCGCTGACCAGGGCCTTGATCGGGGCGGTGTAGTAACTGCGTCCACCGGCGGCGAGGCTGGTGAAATGCGCGGCGGTCGCGATCAGCGACTTGCCCGAGCCGGTCGGGGTGGTCACGATCACGTTCGC
>JBDHZJ010000388.1:0-2977 GCA_039811825.1 Propionicimonas sp. | reverse complement strand
CGCGAGTTCGCAGGGCTGGCCCAGGCGGCCGGCGTCCGGTTCGTGGACGCGCCGGTGCTCGGCACCAGGGCGCCGGCCGAGGCCGGGACGCTGACGTCGCTCGTGGCAGCGTCCGACGACGCGCTGGCCGAGGCGGAGCCCGTGCTGGCGGCGACGTCGGCGAAGGTGGTGCGGGCCGGGGACGCGGCCCCGGCGGCCTCGGCGCTGAAGCTGGCCATGAACACGTGGATCGCGACCATCACCGCGGGCATCGCGCAGTCGCTGGCCATGGCCCGGCGGCTCGGGCTCGACCCGAAGCTGGTGCTCGAGGCGCTGCAGGGCGGGGCCGCGGACAGCCCGTACGCGCAGCTCAAGGGCGGCGCGATGCTGTCCGGCGCGTTCGACCCGCAGTTCGAACTGGTCGGGATGCTGAAGGACGTCCGGCTGGCGCGGGCCGCGGTGCCGGACCTGCCGCAGGACCTGCTCGCCGGGCTGGAGGCGCTCTACGCCGCCGCCGCCGGGGGTGGTGCCGGGCACGCCGACATCGCCGCAGTCTGGCAGGCCTTCCAGGACTGAGCGCGGGCCCGCCGCTCAGGCGTGGTCGCCGTGCGCGGCGGCGGCCGCATTCCGTTCCGCCCAGGCACCGATGTCGCCGTGGTTGATCGCCAGCGCGATCAGGTCGGGGAAGGCGTCCGGCGTGCACGCGAACGCCGGGATGCCCTGCCCGGCGAGCCGCTGCGCGGTCTCCGCGTCGTACGCAGGCCTGCCGTCGTCGGAGAGCGCCAGCAGCACCACCGGCAGCACGCCCGCGGCCTGCAGTTCCGCGAGCTTGGCCAGCATCCGCCCGGGGTCGGAGTCGAACAGGTCGGTGATCAGCAGCAGCACGGTCTGGCGCGGCGCGGTGACCAGCCGCTGGCAGTACTCCAGCGCGGGCGTCGTGTCCGTCCCGCCACCCAGCTGGGTGCCGAAGACCACGTCCACCGGGTCGGTGAGCTGGTCGGTGAGGTCCGCCACGGCGGTGTCGTAGACCACCAGCGACGTCTTCAGCGCCCGGATCGTGGCCATCACGCACGCCAGGATCGAGGCGTACACCACCGAGGACGCCATCGACCCGGACTGGTCGACGCACAGCACCACCTCGCGCTGCACCCCCTGCTGGCGACGCCCGAAGCCGACCAGGCGCTGGGGCACCACCGTGCGGTACTCGGGCTGGTAGTGCCGCAGGTTCGCCTGCACGGTGCGGTTCCAGTCGATGTCGCCGTGCCGCGGCCGTTGCACCCGGTTCGCCCGGTTCAGTGCCCCGCGGACGGCCTGGCGCACCCGGTCGGCCAGCCGCCGTTCGACCTCGCGGGCGACCTGCGCGACCACCTCCCGGGCGGCGGCCTTGGACTTCTCCGGGATCACGCCGCGCAGGGACGCGAGCGTTGCCACGAGGTGCACGTCGGGCTGCACGGTGGCCAGCATCTCGGGTTCCAGCAGCAGCTGCTTCAGGCCGAGCCGCTCGATCGCGTCGGTCTGCATGACGCGGACGACACGGCTGGGGAAGTAGGTGCGGATGTCGCCCAGCCAGCGCGACACCCGGGGCGCGGACGCGCCGAGCCCCGCCTTGCGCTCGCCGGGCTCGCCCCGGTTGTCGTAGAGGGCGGCGAGGGCGTCGTCCATCGCCCGCTGCTGCGGCGTCAGGGTGGCCGCCGGCCCCTGCTCGGGGTCGGCGCCGAGGATCAGGCGCCAGCGCCGGGCCCGGTCGGTGTCATCGGTCATCGCGCACCTCCCCGCGCAGGATCAGGGCGACCACGTCGAGCAGTTCGGCGGCGTCGCCGAAGTCCTCGCCCCCTGCCTCGTGGCCGGGCGGGGCCGTGCCGAGCCGGACGACGGCGTCGGCGAGCTGGCGGCGGGCGGCCTTCGCCCAGGCGCCGAAGGTGCGCCGCAGGCTGGGCAGCACGTCGGTGAACGCCTCCCCGCCGATCCCGGCCACCCACTCGTCGAGGATCCCCAGCACCTGCTGGTCGTGGATCAGCAGCAGCGGGTTGCCGGAGAGGAAGCCATCGACCCAGGCCGCCTGCTGGTCGGGCGCCGCCGCCTGCGACAGCACGCGGGACAGCCGCGCCGCCGCCTCGTCCCGGTCGAGCCGGCCGCCGTCCAGGAGCAGCCGGACGAGCCGGCCCGCGATCGTGCCGGGCACATCACGGCGGTCCGCGCACTCACCGAGCGTCCGGCCCCACAGCTCCTGCGTGGCGGCGTCCAGCAGTCCGACGGCGGCGGACACCTCGTCGATCGCGTGGCGGAGCGCGCTCGCCGCGTCCTCGCCGGCCCCGCTGCAGGCGGCCGGGAGCCCGGCGCACGCACGTTCGAGCACGGCCCGGGCCACGCCGGCCAGCCGCCCGGTGTCGGTGCCGCGCACGTCGCCGTAACGCTGGGTGCGGGCCAGCGGCGGGACCGCCTGGAGCAGCGCGGTGACGTCCGCCTCGTGGGCGGCGCGCTCGTCGAGCGCGGCCAGCAGCGGCGGCAGCGCCTCGTCGAGCCCTGCCAACAGGGCCTGCTCGACGGCGGCGGTGATCGCGGGCAGCGTGCCGGTGCGCTCCTGCAGCGCCGCGGACGCCGCGGACGGCACCGTGTTGCCGTGGCGGGAGGCGTCGACCAGGCGGACGGCGAACTCGGGCTGCCACTCCAGCGTCCAGGCCTCCTTGAAGGTGCCGGTGGAGCGCGCCGAGTCCGGCGTGCCCCAGGTGATGCCGAGGATGCGCAGCTGGCGCAGCAGCTGCGACTTCGCCAGGTCCGCCGGCTTGCGCAGGTCGAGGACGACCGGCTTCTGCTCGGCGGCGAACTTCAGCCGCAGCGTGCGGGCTCGGGCGCGCAGGTCGGTGTCCAGCGGGACGGTGGGGACGCCGTCCGGCACTTCGCCGAGGGCCTCGCCGACGACAGCGCCGCGGGTGACGAGCTCGAGGGTGACCGGGTTGCCGTCGCACATCACCGACCAGGCGGCCTCGCTCACCTCCGA
>JBDHZJ010000387.1:0-2992 GCA_039811825.1 Propionicimonas sp. | reverse complement strand
ATTCCGTCGACGTACAGCGTGATCTGGGTCATCTGCTCACTTCCTGTCGAGGCGAGCATCAACGACTGCGCTGTCCTGACTCTGTCCAGTCCGCGTCGCATGAGGCCGGCAGAAGAGACAGAGGCCCCGAGCCCGGCTCCGCGGCGCGATCGACCTCGAGGACTTGGTAAGCGCTTGAACATTCAGAACCGTGGCAGCCGGCAAACCAGGGCAGCGCTTGGTCGGCGACGAAGCGAGTTGAGTGTGATCACCTGACTTGGCCCCGGTTGGCGGCCTTGTCGTCACGAATGTTGGCTCCACCTGGGTGGTGAGCGGGCTGCCGGGGTGGGTGCAGCGTGTCGTCACGAATGTTGGCCCCACCCTTGGTTGCGATTTCCGCGTCGTCGTCGGCGTGGAGGTCGGGAATGGCGCGGTCCAGGGTGGAGCTGTTCGAGCAGATCAGGCGGGACGGTCGGGTCGAGGAGTTGTCGATCCGCGAGCTCGCGGACAGGCATCATGTGCATCGGCGGACGGTGCGCCAGGCCCTGGCGTCGGCGGTTCCACCGCCGCGGAAGGCGTATCCGCCTCGTCGGCGTCCGGCGATCGAGCCGTTCGTGGAGATCATCGACGCCTGGCTGGTGGCGGATCGGGAGGTCCCACGCAAGCAGCGACACACCGCGCGGCGGGTCTGGCAACGGCTGGTCGCCGAACACGGGGCGACCCTGGCCGAGATCACGGTGTCCCGCTACGTGGCTGCCCGCAAGCGGGACCTGGGCTTGGACCAGATCGAGGTCGCGGTGCCGCAGACCCATCCGCCGGGCGCGGAGGCGGAGGTCGACTTCGGCGAGTTCTACGCGACCGTCGGCGGCGCCGGGCTGAAGCTGTGGATGTTCGTGATGCGCTTGTCGCACTCGGGTCGGGCGTTCCACGTCGCGTTCGCCACCCAGGCGCAGGAGGCGTTCCTGCACGGGCATGTGCTGGCCTTCGAACACTTCGGGGCGGTGCCCGGCCGGATCCGCTACGACAACCTCAAGCCGGCGGTCCTGCGGGTGCTCCGCGGCCGGGATCGGGAGGAGTCGGAGCGGTTCATCGCGCTGCGCAGCCACTACGGGTTCGACACCTTCTTCTGCCGCCCGGGCAAGGACGGCGCCCACGAGAAGGGCGGCGTGGAAGGGGAGATCGGCCGGTTCCGCCGAAGGCATCTGGTCCCGGTGCCGTCGGTGGCGTCGCTGACCGAGTTGAACACCCTGATCGCCGCCGGCGACCGGCTCGATGACAGCCGGGTGATCACCGGACGACCGAGCACGGTCGGCGCCGCGTTCGCCGCCGAGCTGCCGGCGCTGTCGCCACTGCCCGCCGAGCCGTTCGACCCCGCTCGGCTGTTGCAGGCGCGGGTCGACACCCGGGCCCGGGTGTCGGTGCGGCAGTGCTACTACTCCGTGCCCGCCCGGTACGCCGGACGACGGCTGCCGGTCCGGCTGTCGGCCACCACCGTGGAGGTCCTCGACGGCGGCCAAGTGGTCGCCCGGCATGAGCGGGCCGCCGGCCGCTACCTCGAGGTGCTCATCCTCGACCACTACCTGGAGGTGCTGGCGCGCAAGCCCGGGGCGCTGCCCGGCGCGACGGCGCTGACCCAGGCCAAGGCCAGCGGCACGTTCACTGGCACGCATCAGGCCTACTGGGACGCCGCACGCAAGGCGCGTGGGGACGCGGCCGGGACCCGGGCGCTGATCGAGGTCCTGCTCGCGCACCGCACCCTGCCCGCCGCGGCGCTGATCACCGCGATGCGGGCCGCCGTCGACGCTGGCGTGGTCGACCCGCAGGTGGTCATCATCGACGCCCGACGTGCCGCGACCGGGCCGGTCGCCGCGGTGATCCCGATCGGGGCGCTGGCCCGCTACGACCGGCCGGCCCCGACCCTCACCGGCTACGACGACCTGCTCACCGGCAGCGGCTCATGAGCATCACCGACGCCGCAGCGCACGCCGCGATCGGCGCCGCAGCCCACGAGCTGCACCTGCCCACCGTCCGCGCCGAAGCCGGCCGGCTGGCCGAGATCGCCGTCCGGGAACGGCACACCCATCTGGCGTTCCTCGCCGAAGTGCTGTCCGCTGAGGTCGACGACCGGTCCGAACGCCGGCGGGCCCGGCGCATCGCCGAAGCGAAGTTCCCCCGACTGAAGCGACTCAGCGAGTTCAATGTCGACGCCGTGCCCTCGATCCAGCCGGCCACCCTGGCCGCACTGGCCACCGGCGCCTACCTGGACGCCGGCGAACCGGTCGTGCTCCTCGGCGACAGCGGCACCGGCAAGAGTCACCTGCTGATCGCCCTGGGCCTGGCCGCCTGCGAACAAGGCCGCCGGGTCCGCTACGCCACCACCGCCCAACTGGTCAACGAACTGGTCGAAGCCGCCGACGACCGTCAACTGTCGCGCGTCGTCGGCCGCTACGGCCGCCTCGACCTACTCCTGCTCGACGAGCTCGGCTACGTCCAAATCGACCCCCGCGGCGCCGAGCTGCTGTTCCAGATCATCACCGAACGCGAGGAACGCGCCAGCATCGGGATCGGGACCAACCTCCCGTTCAGTGAGTGGGGCTCCGTCTTCCCCGACCCCCGCCTGGTCGCCGCCATCGTCGACCGCGTCACCTTCAACGCCCACATCCTGGAGACCGGCACCCAGTCCTACCGACTCCGCACCAGCAAGACCAACACCCGGCGCAAACGCCCCAACTGACCGGTCCCCGGGCCATCACCGCCAGCCCATGGGGCCAAAGTGCGCGACGACCGGTGGGGCCGAACTACTTGACGACACCCAACTGGATCCCGTCGTGGCGTCCGAGTGGCCGCTGCGTAGCCGTGCGGCGCACTTCTGGTGGCCCGATGCTGTCGTGCATCCGCTCGCACCGGGGAAGCGCGCCTCGCCCGATATGCCCAGTCCCGGCGGTGGGCAGCCCACGACCGTCCGCGCACAGCTCGGCGCAGTAGTTCCGCGATCATATGGACATGGGGTTTC
>JBDHZJ010000386.1:0-2992 GCA_039811825.1 Propionicimonas sp. | reverse complement strand
GCGTTCGCGGCCAGCAGCAGGTCGGTGAGCCGCTCGGCGCGGTCGTGCTGCAGCACCAGCGGGTGGGCGCGCATGGCTCGCAGCACGCGGTCGCGGCCGCCGTGCACCGCAGCGTCCAGGGCGAGGCGCTCGTAGCCGGTCACCGCGCCGATCAGGGCGGCGATGTCGTCGGGCAGTGGCGGGACCGGCTCGGCGACGAAGCGTCCGTCGGTGAACCGGGCGGGCACCTCGACCACGTGGTCGTCGGGCAGGAACGGGAGCGTGCCGTCGTTGCGCAGGTTCACCACCCGCGGCGGGCCGGGGGTGCCGCGCATCGCGTCCAGCAGTTCGACGGCGGCCTCGGAGTAGAACGCGCCGCCGCGCCGTTCGAGGGCCTCCGGCTTCGTGTCGACGGAGGGGTCGGCGTAGAGCGCCAGCAACTCGTCCTCGATCGCCTTCACGGCCTCGGCCCGGGTGGGCTCGCGCAACTGCTCGGCCAGCACCTCGTCGTGCGCGTAGTAGTAGCGCAGGTAGTAGGACGGCACCATGCCGAGCTGGGCGAGCAGCGCGGGGGCGAGTTCCACCTCGTCGGCGAGGTCGCCGAGGTGTTCGGCGAGCAGGCCGGGCAGCCGGTCGGTGCCCGCGACGGTGACGCTGCGCTCCCAGGTGAGGTGGTTCAGGCCCACGTGGCCGAGTGTCACCTCGTCCGGCTGGACGCCGAGGGTGGCGGCGAACCGGCGCTGGAACCCGATCGCCACGTTGCACAGCCCGACCGCCCGGTGCCCGGCCTGCAGCAGCGCCCGGGTGACGATGCCGACGGGGTTGGTGAAGTCGACGATCCAGGCGTCCGGCCTCGCCCGCTGCCGGACGACCTCGGCGATCTCGAGCACGACCGGGACGGTGCGCAGCGCCTTCGCGAAGCCGCCGGGTCCGGTGGTCTCCTGGCCGATGCAGTGCACCTCGTGCGGCCAGGTCTCGTCGGAGCGCCGGGTGTCCTGGCCGCCCACGCGCAGTTGCAGCAGCACGGCGTCCGCGTCCTCGACGCCGGCGACCAGGTTCGTGGTCGGCACGACCCTCGCGGGGTGCCCGGCGCGGGCGAGCATGCGCTGCGCCATCGCGGCCACCGGGCCGAGCCGTTCGGGGTTCGGGTCGACCAGGTGCACCTCGGCCAGCGGCAGGCCGGTGCGGGTGAACCCGTCGATCAGTTCGGGGGTGTAGGTCGAGCCGCCGCCGACGATGGCGAGCTTCATCGGTCCTCCTTGGTCGGTGGTCCGAGCCTAGCCATCCCGAGCCGGGCCGTTCGGGGCCACCGATAGGATCACGGCCGTGACCAAGACCGTGCTGGTGATCGGATCCGGAGGCCGCGAACACGCGTTGGCGTGGGCGCTCGGCCGCGACCCAGGGGTGGCGGTGCACATCGCGCCCGGCAACCCCGGGACGGCGGCCGTCGGCACGAACCACCCCGTCGACGCGATGGACGGCGCGGCGGTCGCGGCGCTGGCCGTGGAGTTCGGCGCCGACCTGGTCGTGGTGGGTCCGGAGGCCCCGCTGGTGGCCGGGGTGGCCGACGACGTGCGCGCGAAGGGCATTCCCGTGTTCGGCCCGTCCGGCGAGGCGGCGATGCTGGAGGGAAGCAAGGCGTTCGCCAAGGAGATCATGGAGGCCGCCGGCGTGCCCACCGCGGACGCGCGGCTCTGCGTCTCGATGGACGAGGTGGTGGCCGCCCTCGACGAGTTCGGCGCACCGTACGTGGTGAAGGACGACGGGCTGGCCGCGGGCAAGGGCGTGATCGTCACCGACGACAGGGACGCGGCGATCCGGCACGCGGCGGGCTGCCGGCGGGTGATCGTCGAGGAGTTCCTGGACGGGCCCGAGGTGAGCCTGTTCGCGCTGTCCGACGGCGAGCACGTGCTGCCGTTCGAGCCGGCGCAGGACTTCAAGCGGGTCGGGGACGGGGACGCCGGCCCGAACACGGGCGGCATGGGCGCGTACACGCCACTGCTGTGGGCGCCGGAGGGGCTGACCGGCGAGGTCGTCCGGACGGTGATCCAGCCGACCGTGGACGAGCTGCGTCGCCGCGGCACCCCGTTCGTCGGGCTGGTCTACGCGGGGCTCGCGCTCACCTCGCGCGGCGTCCGCGTGGTGGAGTTCAACTGCCGCTTCGGCGACCCGGAGACCCAGCCGCTGCTGACCCGCCTGCAGACGCCGCTGTACGAGGTCCTGCACGCGGCCGCGACCGGCACGCTCGGCGGGCACGCCCCGCTGGAGTGGGGCAGCGGTGCCGCGGTGGGCGTCGTGGTGGCTGCCGAGGGCTACCCGGAAGCACCGCGTAAGGGCGACCCGATCACCGGCGCGGACGCCGAGGGCGTCTTCCACGCCGGGACCGCGCTCGACGCGTCCGGCCAACTGGTCAGCGCCGGCGGGCGCGTCCTGACCGTGGTGGGTACGGGCGCGACGCTCGCCGAGGCCAGGGACGCCGCCTACGCGAAGGTGGCCGGCATCACGCTGCCCGGCGGCTTCCACCGCTCCGACATCGCCCTCGCCGCCGCTTCGCTACCGGTAGTTGAGGACGCTACCCAAGTACGGGTAGCGGCCCGGAGTACGGGTAGCGAAGCTGAGGGGGCGGGCGCATGATTCCCGACATCCTGGCTACCCGGTACGCGTCCGCGGCGATGCGGGAGATCTGGTCGCCGGAGGCGAAGATCGTGGCCGAGCGCAGGCTGTGGCTGGCCGTGCTGCGCGCGCAGGCCGAACTGGGCGTCGACTTCGGCGGGGACGACCCGGACGCGGTGATCGCCGACTACGAGAGGGTCGTCGACCGCGTCGACCTGGCGTCCATCGACGCCCGCGAGCGGGTCACCCGGCACGACGTGAAGGCCCGGATCGAGGAGTTCAACGCCCTCGCCGGCCACGAGCACGTGCACAAGGGCATGACCAGCCGCGACCTCACCGAGAACATCGAGCAGCGCCAGCTGCTGTCGTCCCTCGAACTGGTCCGGGAGCGGATCGTCAC
>JBDHZJ010000385.1:0-2998 GCA_039811825.1 Propionicimonas sp. | reverse complement strand
AGCGGATCAGCTGGCTGCGCACGTACGTGGCGCGGAACGCGTCCCAGCCGAGCGCGATGTCGTCGGGGTGGGCGGGGGCGCCTGCGGCGCGCAGCATCCGCTGCAGTTCGGTCGCCGGCAGCAACTGTTCGCGCAGCCGCGCGGACAGGCTCGGCCAGGCTGCGGCGAGCGCCTCCAGCCGGCGTCCGACGGACGGGGCGTCCACGTACTTCGACATGGTCTGCTCGACGGCGGCCTCGCGCAGGCCGGGCCGGGTGTGGTGGGCGAGCACGATCCGCTCCAGCACGTCGCGGTCGGGCCAGGCGGCGACCGCGGCGTCCACGTCGAGGGACGCGAGCCCGTCGTCCAGTACCGCCTCGTAGAGCGCGGTGATCGCGACACTGCCGACGGCCACCTTGAAGCCGTGCGAGAGCCGGCGCGGGGTGACGTCGACGCCGTGGCCCTCCATCTCCCACAGGTGGGAGAACAGGTGCTCCGAGCCGGACGCCGGCCGCGAGCCGTGGTAGGCCTGCATGGACAGCCCGGACATGACCAGGCCCTCGGCGAGCTCGCCGACCGCGTCCACGTCGCCCGCGGCGAGCGCCTCCGGACGCGACAGCGCGTGCCGCAGCGGGCCCTGGACGAGGTCCCACACGCCGGAGTCGACGGCCTCGGCGCCGACGGCGTCCGCGACCAGCCAGTCGGCGCCGGCGGGCAGCTTGCCGAGCAGGTCGCCGTAGCCGGACGCGGTCATCACCGCCGGCGCGGCGGCCATCACGTCCAGGTCCGCGACGGCGAGCGCCGGGGCCGGGCAGTCCAGGGTCTGCTTGTAGCCGTCGACCGCGATGGACGCGCCGAAGGCGGTGTAGCCGTCCATGGAGGCGGCGGTGCCGACCACGGCGTAGGGCCGGTCCAGCTCGCCACAGGCGCGTTTGGCCAGGTCGTTCAGCGTGCCGGCACCCACGGCGACGACCACCGCGTCGAGCCCGGCGAGGGCGTCCCGCAGCAGCTCGGCGTTCTCGTAGCGGGCGTAGAGCTCCGGGTCGCCCGGGAACACGTACGGGTCGAGCACCGGTACCCCGGCCGCGGCCAGGGCGTCGTGGACGGCCCGGCCCGCGACGGCCATCGTCCGCTCGTCGCCCACCACGACGGCGGCGCGGTCACCGAAGGCCCGGGTGAACGCGGCCGGCACCCGGCCGAGCACGCCGCGCCCGATCAGCACGTCCTTCGTCGCGGTGGACGCCTGCAGCGCCTCCTGGATCAGCTCGCTCACTTGCCCTTCGCCGCCTCGTGGTCGACCACCTTGTGGATCTCCTCCCGCAGGGCCGGGTAGCCCGCGCAGTACTCGTCCAGGTAGAACTGGTACTCCTCGTGCCGCGCCGCGTCGGGTTGCAGGGTCTCGACCTCGTGCACCATGCCGTCCGCGGCCTCCGCCAGGTTGGAGTAGAACCCCGAGCCGACCGCCGCGCACATCGACGAGCCGAGCGCCACCGCGTCCTGGACCTTCGTCATCGTGATCGGCACCCCGGTCACGTCGGCGTGCATCTGCATCAGCGAGCGGCTCTTGGTCATGCCGCCGGCCGCGACCAGTTCCTTCACCTCGAAGCCGGCCTTCGCGACCTCGCGCAGGATGTGGGCCGAGCCGAAGCAGATGCCCTCCTGGATGGCGTGGTAGACGTGCGCCGGGCCGTGCGCCAGGGACAGGCCCCAGATGATGCCGCGGGCCTTGGAGTCGGTGTAGGGGGTGCGGTTGCCCTGGAAGTACTCGTTGACGATCAGGCCGTCGGAGCCGATCGGGATGTCCGCCGACTCCGCGTTGAGCACCTCGTAGACGTTGGCGCCGGTGCGGTCGGCCGCGGAGACGAGGTCGCGGGCGAAGTTGTCCTTGAACCACTTCATCACCGAGCCGGTGGAGACCTGGCCGCCCTCGACGGTGTACTGGCCGGGCATCACGCCGTCGGTGTAGCTGCCGAAGAAGCCGGGACCGTGCACGGCCTTGTCGGACTGGCCGCTGAGCACGTGCGAGGAGCCGGTGATCAGGGCCATCTTGCCGGGCCGGACGACGCCGAGGCCGATCTGGCCGGCCCACGCGTCCGCCGGGCCCTGGGCGACCGGGATGCCCGCCCACAGGCCGAGGTCCTCGGCGGCGGCCCTGGTCAGTGTGCCGACCTGGACGCCGAGGTCGACGACCCGATCGGGCAGCTTGTCGAAGACGTCGCCGCAGCCGATGTGCTCGTAGAACTCGACCGGCCAGCCACCGCGGTCGCGGTTGTAGTACATGCGCTGGGCCGCGGAGTTGATGTTCACCGTCCACTCGCCGGTGAGCTTGAAGTTGACCCACTCGGGCGCGTCCACGAGGCGGTGGGCTGCGGCGTAGGTCTGCGGCTCGTTCTCCTTCAGCCAGGCGGCCTTGAAGGGGTACCACTCGGCGGTCGCCGGCATGGTGCCGCCGCCGTTGTAGAGGCGGGCCCAGTGGTCGGTGGTCAGGGCGCGGGCGGCCTGCTCGGTGGCCCGGACGTCCATCCACATGATCGCCGGACGCAGCTCCTTGCCCGTGGAGTCCATCGCGACCACGGTCATCGTGGTGGCGTCGTAGGAGATGCCCTTGATCTCGGCGGGGTCCACGCCGGTCTCGGCGAGCACCTTGCGCGTGGAGCTCTGCAGGGCGAGATACCAGTCGTCCGGGCTCTGCTCGGCCCAGCCCGGACGCGGGTGGGTGGTCCTGTACGGCGTGGCGGCGAAGCCGATCGGGGTGCCCACCAGGTCGAAGATCGCGACGCGGCAGCTTTCCGTCCCGTAGTCGATGCCCATTACGTAGGGTCCCGGCATGTCAATCTCCTTCGAAGGTGGCCAGGTGGCTGGGTGATGGTCAGTCGGGGTCGGACTCGGTCCAGCCGAGTTCGGCCCAGAGGCGTGCGGGGATGAGTCGGTCGATGCGGTCGAGGACCAGCTTCGGCGCCAGGTGCGGCGGCAGCGCCGCGACGTCGTCGGCGGTGGCCTCGCCGGTGAGCACCACCGC